>NZ_KV818446.1:47471-167869 GCF_001814945.1 Corynebacterium sp. HMSC066C02
ACCGGGTTGACCTTACCCGGCATGATGGAGGAACCAGCCTGACGCGGCGGCAGGTTGATCTCTGCCAGGCCCGCGCGCGGACCAGAAGACAGCAGGCGCAAGTCGTTAGAAATCTTGGCCAGCTTCATTGCCGCACGCTTGATGGTGGAGTGCAGCAGTACATAAGCACCACAGTCAGAGGTTGCTTCAATGAGATCGCGGGCGGTCTTAATCTCCAGACCAGTGACCTCGGACAGTGCGGCGGTGACCTGGTGGCGGTAGCCGGCCGGGGTGTTCACGCCAGTGCCGATAGCGGTTGCGCCGAGGTTGATCTCCAGCAGACGCTTCTGGGCGTCGCGCAGGATGGCCTGCTCTTCCGCAAGGTTGTGCGCAAAGGCCTTGAATTCATCACCAAGGGTCATCGGAACGGCATCCTGCAACTGGGTGCGGCCCATCTTCAGGATGTCAACGAACTCATTGCCCTTGGCGTGGAATGCTGCCTGCAGGGCATCGATGCGCTCGATGAGGTCCTCCATGGCGTAGTAGATGCCCAAGCGGAAGCCGGTTGGGTACGCGTCATTGGTGGACTGGGACATGTTGACATCATCGTTTGGGTTGATGACGTCGTAGGAACCCTTTTCCTCACCGAGGTACTCGAGCGCCAGGTTGGCTACAACCTCGTTGGTGTTCATGTTGAGGGAGGTACCAGCACCGCCCTGGAAGACATCCAGCGGGAACTGGTCCATGCAGCGGCCTTCTTCCAGGATCTGGTCACAAGCCCAGATGATTGCCTCTGCTTTCTTCTTAGGAAGGACGTGCAGACGGCGGTTAGCCATCGCGGTGGCCTTCTTGACCTGCACCATACCGCGGATGAAATCCGGGATGGTGTTGATGGTCACGTAGGAAATCTGGAAGTTCTCGATAGCGCGCAGCGTGTGAACGCCGTAGTACGCATCACTCGGAACCTCCACGGAGCCGAGAAGATCAGTCTCAGTACGCGTCTTCTTGCTAGACGGGGCCTTCGAAGACTTGTTAGTGGCCTTTTCCTCGACCTGAGACTTCACGTCCTTGGTCTCCTTGGCCTCTGGCTGAGCATCCTTCTTTGTTGTCTTTGCCATCGGGGCTGACTCCTTGCATAAAAATCGAAGAACGATGATGGTCAGCCACCATAGTAGCTAGGTGCGCGAATAAAATGTTTGGAATATCCCCCTAAAAGCGGGCAATGCGCAGATCTGAAGCGAGAATCGCTTCTGCTCCGAGCCCTTCGAGGCTGTCCATAACTTGATTCGCCAACTTGCGGGGAACCATGACGCGCACAGCGACCCAGCCTTCCCGGGCCAAAGGAGAGATGGTCGGTCCCGTCAGACCAGGAGTCACTGCTTCGACCTCAGGCAGCTTTTCCTCTGCCACGTTGTAGTCGAGCATGACGAAGTGGCGTGCATTGAGGATTCCGCGGATGCGGCTGAGCACAACGTTCTCATCTGCAGTGACGTCTTCGCCTTCGCGCTTAATCACCACAGCCTCCGAAGTCACGATGGGCTCACCGAAGGGCTCAAGGCCCTGCTGGCGCAGTGTGGTGCCTGTGGAAACCACATCGGCAATGACATCTGCGACACCAAGGTGAATCGAAATCTCGACCGCACCGTCAAGGCGGATGACTTGCGCGTCGATGCCATTGGCTGCGAGGTTATCACGAACCACGTTGGGATAAGACGTGGCAATACGCTTGCCCTGCAGCTTGGCGACGTCCCACTCCTCCCCCGCCGGTGCGGCATAGCGGAAGGTGGAGCCGCCAAAATTCAGGGCTAGAACTTCGTTGAACTTTGCGCGGGAATCCAGTGCCAAATCACGGCCGGTGATGCCCAGATCCAGGACGCCCTGCGCCACGTAGATGGCAATATCCTTTGGGCGCAGGAAGAAGAACTCGACTCCGTTCTCCTCATCCACGACGTTGAGTGACTTGTTGTGTCCACGGCCTTTGTATCCAGCTTCCTTCAGGATTTCGAGGGCGGCCTCGGACAGGGACCCCTTGTTGGGGACGGCAATTTTGATCATTGGTGTGCGGTACTTTCTACGCTGACTGCGATGTTGGCTGTGTACTAGGACGGCAAGGGGCCGACTAAAGGTAGGAGTAAATATCCTCGAGCTTCAGGCCGCGCTTATGCGCCATAACCTGGAGCCAGTACAGCAGTTGCGACATCTCCTCAGCGAGTTCCTCATCGGACTGGTACTCGGCCGCAATCCACACTTCGCCAGCCTCTTCGATGATTTTCTTGCCCAAGTGGTGGATTCCTTTATCGAAGGCTTCCACGGTGCCGGAGCCTTCGGGGCGTTCGGCGATCTTCTGGGACAGTTCCTCAAACAGGCTTTCAAAATTCTTCACAAAGGGATATTCTTCCACACCGCTGCATAAAATTCTGCACCCCGGCCGAAATTCGCCGGCTACAGTGAGCGCAAGCGCTGATACCACTCATAAATATCGTGCGCCGTCGCACCTTCCAGGTGGCGGTGCCCGCTGCCTCGCAGTTCGGCGATGACAGTGACCTCGTCTGGGACTGTAACGTGCTCCCCTTCCGGCAGGCCAATGACGGAGCAGCCAGCGGCGACCGCCGCGCGCATACCTGCCGCCGAATCCTCGAATACGAGGCAATCCTGGGGTCGAGCACCTACCCGGCGGGCAGCCTCGGCATACATATCAGGAGCTGGTTTGCCGTGGGGAACCTCGTCGCCGCAGATCGTGTCAACGAAATAGTCTCGGCCCAACGCCGCGATTGCGGAATCCGCCACGTAGCGCTCAGTGTTCGTGGTCACCATCATCGGCATTCCCGCATCCTTGAGCTCACCAAGAAGCTCCGAAATTCCCGGGAATATCTCGAGATGCTCGGCAAATAGCGACTTTACGTAGTCGAACATGAGCATGCGGTAGCGTTCGCTATCACCAGACTGGAGCTCGACGCCGGCTTTGTCAGCGCAGATCGCGAGCGTGTCCTCGAAGGTCGCGCCGACCGTCGCCAAACGCTCAGTAGGTGTCAGCCGGCGCCCCAACGTTTCGGAGAGGTAAAAGGTGGCCTCTTCCCATAAAGGTTCAGAGTTAGTGAGTGTGCCGTCCATGTCCCAGAAGATCGCGGCGGGACGACAGGTATGTGCGGTCTGATCGGTATCAGTCAATTAGAAATCCAGCTCCGGTAGCTGCGCGAGGGCTTCATCATCTGCACCTGTTGCTGCGGAGGCCGAGTGAATAAGCTCGGTGAGCTCCTCCTTCTCCTCTGGCTCAAGTACAGCGTCGGCGTTCTTGCGGTTGAAAGCTGCGAGCTTCTCGACGGAAGGACGTACCGCGGCTCCCAGGAGACCACCATCTGGATCATCTGGAAGTTTATCTAGGTTCTCGAGGAAGGACTCCAAGATAGAGCGGAGGTCTGGGAGCACCGAGGCATCAAACGGTGCCTCCCAGAACTCCTTCTCCTCTTCCTTGAGGTAATCCCCGGTGGCGAAGGACTGCAGGTTGGACATGAACTCATCAACGGTGGGCTGGAATTCTGCACGAATCGTCATGAGCTAAATCATGCCTGAAGTTTCCTAGAGGCGCACGCCCAGCAAGGAATTAACTGCAGTGCGCAGAACGTTAGATGCTTCTTCGGACGCTTCCACTGCCCCTGTGGCCTTCTCAGCCCACTGATCCAGAACCGCAATAGCGCGCGGGGTAGCCAAATCATCCGCCAACGCTTGGCGCACGTTGTGGACAACGTCCTTGATCTCTTCCACGGTTCCTGGGTTTCGGGAGGCCGCGCGCCAGCGCTCCAAACGCTCCTGCGCGGTGTGCAGGACCTCGTCGGACCAGTCCCGGTCCTCACGGTAGTGGCTGGAGAATACTCCAAGGCGAATCGCAGAGGGATCAACGCCTGCCTCCACTAGCTTGTGGACGAAGACCAGGTTACCCAAAGACTTGGACATCTTGGTGCCCTCCAAGCCAATCATGCCGGTGTGCACATAGGACTGGGCCATGCGTTTGACACCACGGGCGGCCTCAGCATGCGCCGCAGAAAACTCGTGGTGCGGAAACTTGAGATCCGAACCTCCACCCTGAATATCGAAGCTGGAGCCGAGCCGGTTGGTCGCGATGGCAGAACACTCAATGTGCCAGCCCGGACGCCCCGGACCAAAAGGAGATTCCCAGGCGGGTTCGCCCTCGCGGTGGGCACGCCAAATCAAGGCATCTAGCGGATCACGCTTACCGGGGCGGTCCGGGTCACCGCCGCGCTCGGCAAAGAAGGTCTCCATCTGCTCCCGGGAATAATTCGATTCGTAGCCGAAGTTCTTCGTGGCCTCGATGGATGCGTAGACGTCCGGATAGTCGGGGTCATCGACGACGTAGGCTGCACCTGCGTCGAGAAGCGCCTGCACCATCTCCGTGATCTCATCGATGGCTTCCATCGCCCCAACGAAGTGCTCCGGAGGAAACACAGAGAGCAGTTCCATGTCGGAGCGGAAAAGATTGATCTGCGAGGTACCCAACTCGCGCCAATCCACGCCATCGCGCTCGGCGCGTTCGAAGAGCGGATCATCCACGTCGGTGATGTTCTGGGCGTAATTCACCTTGTAGCCGTTATCCAGCAGCTGGCGGTAGATCAGATCAAAGGTGAGATAGGTCGCCGCATGGCCCAGGTGGGTGGAATCATACGGGGTAATGCCACAGACATACATGGTGGCGGTCTCCCCCTCGATGTTGAGCTTTTTTACCTCTTCATCAGCGGAATCATAGAGGTGAAGCGGCGACGGGGCGCCAGGTACGGAATCGATGTGCGGGACAGGCCAAGAGTGCATGGGCACCATCCTAACGTGTACTGACTCCGCAACTGGCGCATGCCCGGTTATTAAGGGGCGAGCACCCCGAGGCCCAGCAAGAGCATGACGAGGAGCCCGACAGGGATGCGGTAGGCCGCAAACCACTCGAAGGAGTGGTTACCCACGAACTTCAGCAGCCACGCAATAGACGCATAACCGACGACGAACGCGATGAGCGTGCCGACGAGCAGTTGGGCGCCGGTGGCAGATTGCCCCACGGTGGGGCCGAAGGCGTCGCCAAGCGAAAACAGGCCCGAAGCCATAACCGCAGGAATGGCGAGGAGGAAGCTAAAGCGCGTCGCCACCTCGCGATCCAAGCCCAAAAAGAGGCCGCCCGAAATCGTGCCTCCCGAGCGCGAGACACCTGGGATGAGAGCTAAGCACTGGCATAGGCCCATGACGATGGCATCGCGCATCGTCAAGTCCTCGAAGCTGCGCTCCTTTTTGCCCACCCTCTCAGCGATGATGAAGACAACGGAGAAAAGCACGAGCATGGACGCTGTAATCCACAGGTTGCGCAAGTTATCCCTGATCAGGTCCTTGCCCAGGACGCCTAGGATGCCAATCGGGATTGAGCCGACGATGACCATCCACCCCATGCGGTAGTCCTGGCCACGCTGCTCCTTGTGCACGAGACCTATGAACCACCCTTTGAGGATCTGCCAGATCATTCCCGCGAAGTACACAATCACTGCTAACTCAGTGCCGAGCTGGATAACGGCAGTAAAGGAGGCGCCGGCGTCCTGCCCCCAAAAGAGCGTGGAGACGATGCGTAGGTGCCCCGAAGAGCTCACGGGCAGGAATTCGGTGAGGCCTTGGACAAGAGACAAGACGATGACCTGTACCCATGTCATGGCGTCAGTTGTAGCTGTTGTAGTCACCCGCGACAGCCTACTAGCGCGCTCCATGGCTTCCGGTTTCCACCACGCTGACTGCTAGGATGAGGGATCGTGAAAATGCGTCGAGTCCTGCTTTCTTCTGCCCTTCTTGCCAGCACATGCGCCCTTGCCGCCTGCAATCCCACGGAAGGGGTTGGCGGGGACCCCAACTCGGCGGTCTATGGCAAGGCCGAACCCGCTTCTTCCCCAGAGTTATCGGAGCCAGTGGGCACCGTCGTGCCCTACACTGCCGTGACTGACCTCGAGGCGGTGGGTGATACCCTCGCCGTGCGCACCGAGGACTCCCTCGCTGTAGGTTCGGCTGCAGACTTTGAGGAAGAAAAGGCCACGCAGATTTCCGTCGATCAGAAGTGCGGCGACCTGACCGCTTCCGACAAGCATTTCCTCCTCGCGTGTGGGGAAAAAGTCTTGCTTGTTGATCCATCCCAGCCGGATTCCCCCCAGGAATTGGCAGTGGATGAGGAGCAGCCAGTAACGGTAGCCGCGGAGGCTTCCAGCGGTGAAGTATTCGTTGGTTCAAAGGACTCGACCACCGTCGGCGTGTACCGCGACGGGGAACGCAGCACCGGCATCACGGTGGAGGCCGGTTCGGATCAGCTCATTTCCGTTCCCGTTTCTGATGGTGCGGACGGCATCGTCCGAGTCTTAAGGGAAGACTCGACGATTCAATCTCTCGATTGGGAAAAGGACCGTGCGGGCGGGCGTCTGCGCGTAGGCCAGGGCGTCGGCCAGATCGCCGGCGGCGAAGGAGCCGTGGTCGTAGCATCGGACACCGTAGGCAAACGCGTGGCTATCTACACTGCCAGCGACGTTATTCGCCTGCACCAATACGGCAACACCGACGGCACACCGTGGGGCGTGGCTTGGGATGCCGGCCGCACACTGGCGTGGGTAACCACCACCGATAACAACCATCTCCACGCCTATACCGTTTCCGCGGGCGTCCCAGAAAACGTTGGCACCATGGACACTGTGGCTGATGCACGCACTATTGCTGTGCTGGGCGACGGCACCCTCGTCACCGCCTCCGCATCCGGTGAAGGCCTCCAGTTCATCACCGATCCGCAACTCGACATATCACCGCGCTAGCATCCGGTCTCAAAGACCTCATTCGCAACCTCAGCTAAGGACACTTCATGCAGTACTCCTCTCTTGACCGCGCCCGCCATGCTGCCTACCAGGCAGCATTGAAGGGAATGTTTAAACTCGACCCAGAGCGAATCCACGGAATCATCAACGGCGGGCTCGCTATCTTCCAAGCCGGTGGCCCGCTCAATCGCGCGCTGGGAAAGGTGGTACCGGTTAATGATCCGGTATTGGAACAGGAAGTCTTTGGGGTGCGCTTCCCACGTCCGCTAGGGTTGGCGGCCGGCTTCGACAAAAACGCGGCGGCTGCTGATGTCTGGACCCCCGTTGGCTTCGGCTATGCCGAGCTGGGCACCATCACCCCGAAGGCGCAGCCCGGAAACCCTGCTCCCCGCCTGTTCCGACTCAAGGCGGACAAGGCAATCCTAAACCGCATGGGCTTTAACAATGAGGGTGCTCTGGCCGCCGCGCGCAATCTACGCAAGCGCCGCTACAACGATGTCGTGGGCATCAACATTGGCAAGAACAAGGTCACCGACGCCGAGCATGCTGTGGATGATTACCGTCAGTGCGCATCTGTGCTGGGAGATCTGGCCGATTATGTCGTGGTTAATGTGTCCTCCCCTAATACCCCAGGATTGCGTGACCTGCAGGCAGTGGAGTCCCTCCGCCCCATCATGGAAGCCGTGGTGGAATCGACTTCCTCGCCGGTCTTGGTCAAGATTGCTCCCGATCTCAGCGATGAAGATATTGATGCCGTGGCGGATATGGCCGTGGAAGTTGGCTTGGCTGGGATCGTGGCTACCAACACCACTATTTCCCGTGAGGGGTTGAATACCCCGGCCGACGAGGTTGCTGCCATGGGCGCGGGTGGCGTGTCGGGTCCCCCGGTGGCTGAGCGTTCGCTGGAAGTGCTCAAGCGCCTTCACACCCGCGTGGGCGATGAACTGGTGCTGGTTTCTGCAGGAGGAATCTCCACGCCGGAGCAGGCATGGGAGCGTATCACTGCCGGTGCCTCGCTGCTGCAGGGCTACACCGGACTGATTTATGGTGGACCGGATTGGATTCGCGACATTCACCGCGGCATTGCCCAGCAGATTCACGCGCACGGCCTCAGTAACATCTCGGAGGCAGTTGGCTCCGGTCTGGGATGGATCGACTAAGCCCCCAAAGAGTCTTCGAGGGGGCTCAGCCCTGTCGATGAAGAGAAGCACGGATGGGGGGGCTTCCGCGCTTTAAGCGTTTCGCTTAACGCAGTGTGCGGCGGATAATGACCGCGCACAGGCCTGCAGCCACGGCGTAGAGGAAAACCACGTACTGCCCCATCGTGGTGAGGACCGTACTGGGCAGTGCGCGGCTAGCGATGATGAGCACCAGCGCTAGGACTAGCGCAATGATTTGCTCGCGGCTGCCGCGCTGATCGCGGCGTTGGGTGCTGAATGCACCGACGAGCAGTGCGGCACCAACGATGGCGAGGTGGCGCCATGTCCATTCAAAGGTGGCGCCCCAGCCGTCGGTGAAAATCGATACGAGCCCAAATAGTGCTAACACGGCGGCCAGCAACATGAAAGCGCCGCCCACGCGCAGGGCGGCGGGGATATCTACTCCGTCAGTCGTGGGGTTAGTATCCGAATTCCTAGTCATTGTGCCGAGTCTAATGGGCCGTATTAGTGGGCCTCGTACCAGCCCCACGTAATCGCACGGCCGAGGGTGTGGAAGAAAAGGTTAAACCCAAGGACCGTCGGCGTTGCCTCCGGGTCGATGTCGAGGCGCTCAACGTCGACGGCGTGGACCGCAAAGAGGTAGCGGTGCGGGGCATGACCAGCTGGCGGCTGGGGCCCGTAATAAACGCGCTGGCCGGAGTCTCCGCGCAAGCTGATGACACCTTCATGCCCAAGGTCTTCCGCGGAGCCTGCTCCCGTAGGAAGCTCACGTACGTTAGCCGGAATATTGAACGCAGCCCAGTGCCAGAAACCGGAACCCGTCGGAGCGTCCGGGTCAAAGCAGGTGACAGCGAAGGACTTGGTTCCCTCGGGTACGTCCGACCACGAGAGTTGCGGTGAGATGTTCTCAGGAGCGCGGAAGCGCTCTGCAATTTCCGCCCCCTCCTCGATGTCGGAGGACGTGACGGTGAATGCTGGGACATTACCCAGTGGCGCATAAGGGTCTGGGCCCGGGAAACGGGAATCGGTGGCGTAGCTCGCAATGGAATCAGAAGTGTTCTTAGTCATAGATCCATTTGTACCGGAAAGCTAAAACCCGCGCCGGCGTTCGGCCTTGGGTTATCGACATAAACTCAACCTCAACCTTGAGGGTCTGTTCGAGGGCCTAGCAAGTTTCATCAGTGTGTTTTCAACACTCAGAATAAGCTTTAAAACACTGTTTGAAGTGCTGATTTGTGAAGTTATGCCAATTCGGGATACAGTATGCGAGTGCCCAGCCGAGAGGCTGAACAAACACCCTAGCCCGGGTGGCGGAATGGCAGACGCGCTAGCTTGAGGTGCTAGTGTCCTATTAACGGACGTGGGGGTTCAAGTCCCCCCTCGGGCACAAATAGAAACCCCGTGTTTCACATTGTCAGAAATGACCGGTGAGTCACGGGGTTTTCGCCTCGGTACAGTGGGTGCGTATGAACGCTACTTTTACCTATCTCGATCCTTTCACCGCCCAGCGCCATGTAGTCGAAGCCCCCGAGGGCTCTCAGTATGTTGTGGTTAAACGGCGCGGTGACGCCGTCGTTAATGGCACAGTGATGAGCTTCCACGCCACCCATGCGCAAGCCCGCGATGCGGTCATGAGCGGCCTCACAGAGGAATTGCGGCACGCTGCGGACAACGAACCCGTTTATGTCACCCATGCTCGCTTGCGGGGTGAGTACGCTCGTTACGCAGACTGCTAAGCTGCCGGGCTGCTAGAAGGTTCCGATTCTTCCGCTACGGTCGCCTTCTTCTTCGACGTGCCATAACTGTAAACAGCCTCTATGGGCCCGCAGACACCGCGACTCGCGGGTACGTTGGTGTTCAATGAGGATTTTGGCCTCACTCAGATTAAGCTTGTAGCCCTATGAAAACTGGTTGGGTGCACAGCGTCGGTGACTTTTTTACGTCTTTGGCGCGCTCGGCTTGGCGGAGCTGCAGCCGCTGGACGTGGAAGCGTTGGGCGGCGGTAATCCTCACCGGCACGGCGCTGGTGATACTTGCCGTGTTTGTCGACGTCCCCTCTCTCGCCGCGCTCCGTTCTTGGTCGCAGCACCTCGGACCATGGTTCCTCATCGCCTTTGCCGGCGCCTATATCTTCTTCACGCAGTTCCCCATCCCCCGAACAGTATGGACTTTAGCCGCGGGGCTCCTCTTCGGCCCGTGGCTCGGGCTGGTCATCTCCCTCGTCGCACTGACCATCTCCGCCACTGTTTCCCTGCTGATAATCCGCAGGTTGCTTGGTGAATGGATTCGCCCGCACCTCACGCACCCGGCGGTCTATGCCATCAATGCGCGCCTGGACCGCCGCGGTTGGCTCGCCGTGGCCTCATTGCGGATGGTCGCGGGAGTTCCGTTTTCCTTATTAAACTATGTCGCGGCCCTCACCCCAATTTCGGTCCTGCAGTTTTCCATCGCCACTCTCATCGGTTCGATTCCCACGACCGCTATCGGTGTCTTTTTCGGGGACGCGCTTACCGGTAAGACAAGCCCCTACACCATCGTTGGCTTTGTCCTCGCCGCTGCACTCGGTATCGCCGGACTCATTTTAGACACGCGCTTGCCGCTCGAGCCCGGTATGCAACGACCGGTCAAGCGCAAGGGGTAGACTAAACGTTGTTTCTCACTGGAAGGAGTCTCTCACCGTGCTAGCAGTCCATGCCCGCTACCGCGGTCGCTCGGTGCGCCGCGCCGATTTGGTCCAACGCTCCGCAGCTGCGCTTTCCACGCTGGAGGGCGTCGGTGAATTCGAGGTCCTTGGCGTCGAGGATATTTGCGCCGTTGCCTACTCCTCTTCCGCGGTGTGCGATGTCGTCATGGCACTTCTTGCGGACGGTGACTGGGCCATCGGTATCGGTGTTGTCCCGGGCGAGGGCGCGGGAGATGCCGAGACGCGCGCCGTCGCTACCGCTGCTGTGAAGGGATCAGCACGCGCGGGGCATGTCTACGCCAAGGTTGATCGGCGCGGGCGGGCGCAGGAAGCGCAGGATATTGCAGCGGCCTTCGCTCTCCTCGGCTTCGTACTCACTAAGCGCACGATGGAGGGCCGCGAGGCTACATCCTTGGTGCGCGGAGGACTAAACCAGAATGAGGCCGCCGAGGAATTGGGTATCTCCAAACAGGCTATGTCCCAGCGCCTCCAGGCGGCAGGCTGGGCAGCGGAAACCGCCGGATGCCAGCTCGCGGTGAATCTCATCGACCGAGCGAACTCGAACTAAAGAAGATCTTCTTTGCGCAGCTCGGGCGTCGTGACGAAGTCTACGAGACGTTCTACAGCGCCGATGAGCGTGGAATCGAGATCCCGGAAGGAATTGACGGCATTATAAACACGGCTCCAGCCTTCCTTGGGATCGGACCAGCCCGTTCGCCGGCAGATACCAGTCTTCCAGTCCTCCCCATAGGGAACTTCGGGCCAGGCGCGCAGCCCTAGGCGCTCGGGTTTAACGGCTGCCCAGATATCAATGAAGGGATGTCCGGTCACGAGCACATGCTCGCCCACTGTTTGCGTCAACCGCGTTTCCTTTGAGCCTTCTACGAGGTGATCCGCGAGAACTCCCACGCGGCGCCCAGGTCCTGGCTGGAATTCAGCGAGGCGTTCCTCGAGGTTGTCTAGACCCTCGAGGTATTCGACTACCACGCCCTCTACTCGCAGGTCGTGCCCCCAGACCTTCTCCACGATCGCCGCATCATGGATACCTTCGACCCAAATGCGCGATGGCGCGGCTACTTTCGCCTCAACGTTCTCAACGCGGCGCGATCCAGAGTTCGACTTTCTGGGCGCTTGCTTCTCGACGTATCTCGTCAGCGTCACCGGCTGCCCCACTACAAGGAAGCCGCCCTTGACAAGTTTGAATACTCGCTCGGTACCGTGACGATCTTCGAGGCGCACGACTGGCCCCCACGCGGTCTTGTCCACGCCCATCACCGCCCCCACGAAATCGTCTCCCCGAACCTCGACGACCAGCCCCGGTTCTGCGGGCACCTCGGGGTATTCGGTTTTCTTGTTGCGTGTATGTCCGGCGAAAATGTCGCCGCCGTAAGGATCCCGGGAATTCAAGTTCATAGCGGTCTACCCTATCGTCTACACTGTCCAGCCATGGATATGCGCGCCGAAGTCTGGTCCCCCGTACAAAACGTCGCAGTCTGGCTTGGCGCGTGGCTGTGGGGACACGAATCCGCCGATGATTTCCTTGATGCCCTCCGCGAGCTAGGCGGGGAACAGCAGGGAGCGAACGGAGAACCCTTCCTTGATGTTATGTCACGTCTCCGACGCGAAACCATCTCCATTATCGAGCGCGATGAACGCGAGCCCCTCCTGCGACTCATCCTTTCTAGCCCGGGTGAGGCGCCAGCACTACCGGCGGGTTCGGATTCGGCGCGTGCAGCGGCTAATAATCCGGCCGGCGCTATCGTGGTGCGGACCAACGATAGAGACCGTCATTTAGTATTGGTGCCCTCTTATGCCGACGGCGCCACCCAGTGGATGGTAATTGAGGAAACTGCTGCGCTCCCCTCGCCTGCGTGGCTAAGCCCGGGCGAGGCTGATGCGCTATTGAGCGCCGCAACGAATGAATCCGCAGCACTCATCGAAGCTCTGGGCTACCGCAGCGATGCTCTCCCCAATCCGCGGCTGACGGTGGGAACTCTTAGTGACTTCTATGACACTCCGGGTTTACCCGCTGCGGTACCGGGGCGCGCAGCAAAACTTTTTGCGCGCGCTGATCGCGTCGCGGCCATCATCGAGACAGTGACCGACCGCATCCAGGACCACAGCCTCGATCCACAGCTGCTGCGCCTATGGCGCCACATCCGTCAAGCACGAATGGCTGGCGTGGCCTACGCGCTCACGGATTTCGCGCGTTAATGCGGCTTGTGCAGCGACCAGATATCGCAGCACCCTTCAGCGCAGGGGGCACCATCGACGGTGCAACCTTGGACAGCGACGTCTCCGAGAGAAACGGGCTCGGTTCCCTGCTCCAGCTCATCGATGAGGTCCACGATGAGCGAGGCGAAACGAGTGGTTGGACCGGCGGTGTGGGTGCGATAGACGCTAACCCCCATCTCCTCGGCGGCTTGCTTCAGTTCTGAATCGAGGTCCCAGATGACCTCCATATGATCGGAGATGAATCCGATGGGACACACGACGACGCCATCGACACCGTCCTCCTGGTGGATGAGCGACGTGTGATCGACGATGTCCGGCTCTAGCCATGGAGTAGCCGGGTTGCCTGACCGCGACTGCCATACAAGGTCATAGTCCTCCACCCCTGCTGCCTCGGCGACGAGACGGGAAGCTTCCGCCACCTGGCGGGAGTAAATGTGCTTATCTCCTTCAGCACCCCCCACTGCATCGTGCGCCGTTGGAACTGAGTGGGCAGTAAACAGCATGCGGGTGCTAGCCAGCTTGTCTTCCGGGACCTGTGCGTAGGCATCTCGGACCGCGGCAGCCATCTCTTCGATGAACTTCGGGTGATCGAAGAACTGACGAAGCTTGGTGAAGGTCATGGCGGGCAAGTTCTTGTCTTCGACGTACTTGCGCAAAGCGACGATGTCTTCGTTGTATTGTCGGCAAGCACTGTAGCCACCCCACGCCGAGGTAGCAAAGACAGCCACGTTGCGCACTCCGTCGGCAGCCATTTTCTCGACAGCTTCTGTTCCGAAGGGATGCCAGTTACGGTTACCAAAGTAAAGCGGTAGATTATGTCCGCGAGCCTTGAGCTCCGCGGCCACGTTGTCAATAATCTCTCGGTTCAATTCGTTCAAGGGGCTTTTACCACCGAAGTGAAAGTAGTGTTCCCCAACTTCGATGAGGCGCTCGCGGGGAATGCCGCGGCCACGGGTAACGTTCTCCAAAAACGGGACAACCTCCTCGTTTGCTTCCGGGCCACCGAAAGAAAGAACGAGGAGGGCGTCGAATGAAGAGGGCACCGAATCGGTGCTGTGGGCGTTGCCCTGGGCAGTACGCAGTGTGTCAGTCATGCAGCCCAGTCTAGCAACGGGCTGTTCTAGATCAGGCGCACGGCATAGGGTGCCATGCCGCCTTGACGCACAGGGGTAATGCTGACGTTTTGACCAGACTGCGGGGCTTCAACCATCGTGCCATCGCCGAGGTAGATCGCCACGTGTTGGTTGCCGCTTGGGCCGTAGAAGATTAGGTCACCACGCTCCATCTCACTCGGTGCGATCTTGGTCCCCTTCTGGTACTGGTAGCCGGTGTAGTGCGGCAGGGAAATGCCTACTCCTGCAAAGGCATAGAGAACCAGGCCCGAGCAGTCGAAGCCGACCTTGTTGTAGTCACCGTGGGAATCCGCCACGCCGCCGTCACGAATGCCTTGGGTGGGACCGTTTGCATCGCCACCGCCCCACGCATACGGAACACCTACCTGGGACGTCGCGCGCGAAATGACAGTCTCGATCTTTGCCTCACGGGAGGCATCACCCAGAGATTCGGAAGCCTTATCCGTGACGCTATCGGTCGTGTCAAGTGGATCCAGCACACCGGAAACCTCGGACTCCACAGTGTCTTCATCCGAAGTCGCGGAAGCAGAATCGTTAGCCTCCGCGGTCCTCGCGCCTTCGCCCTGCAGGGCGAAAAGCTTTGAGGAGCCTTCAACCAAAGCGTCGATCTCGTCCTGGCTCAAGCTATTGCTGTGGCCTGGCTGAGAAGCGGCGACCAAGGAAGCTACGGTTCCTACCGCGCCAATACCCAATGCAACAGTCTCAGCATCGATCCCGCTCGGGTCGAAGGAGCTGCCGCTGCCGCCTGAAGTCGCCTCCTCTTTAGCGGAGCTTGCAGTGCTTGTCGACGACAATTCCTGCACGTTCGGATCGTTGGCCACAGTGCTTGCGGCACTCGAGAGCGCATCCATGTCTTCAGCAGAAACGGAGGGCGCAGAGCGTTGTGATTGCAAAGTAGGGTTCTTCGCCTCGGAGGCTGAAGGGCCGGCGGCCGCGACGGAATCGGTCTCTGGGGTCGACTCTGTGGAGTCATCGGCTGGGGCCGTAGTTGTGTCCTGAGTACCGGCCTCCCCCGCTGGCGACAAGGCCTCATCGTTGACGTTCTTTCCGGTCTCTGGACTTGACGAATCGACCACGTCAACACCCTTAGCTTGATTAAGGGCCTTGTGGAGAGATGAGAGTTGAGAGAGAAGGTCCTCGCGCTCGGCCGCAGATTCTTCAATTGAAGCTTCGGAAGCGGAGAGCTGTTCGCGTGCAGCGGACTCAGCATCGGCCGCCTTCTCTGCGCGCTCCTCAGCCAACTGCTGGGTCTTGCGTAGCTGCGACTCCTTGTTGGCCTTCTCCGTGCGCTCCTTTTCCAGATCGCTCACAATGGCCTGTTGCTTTTCTGATTGCGAGCGGAGGTAGGACTGGCGCTCCAACATATCCGATCGGGCATCCTTGCCGGCCGCGTGGGAAACGGCGTCAGAGGTATTTGCTCGGCGGTAGGCAGAGCGTGAGACCTCGTCCAGCTTGGCTTGAGCATCGGCGACGTCTGCCTGGGCATCATCAAGCTCCTGGCGAGCCGTCGTGGTTCCCTGGCGAGCCTGGGCTGCCTTAGTGCGAGCGTCATTGAGATCAACGAGCGCCCGGTTGACGGTTTCACGTTGGATGCCGATTTCGGCCTCCGCTTGCGCGATGCGTTCCTCAATCTGAGCGATGGCGCCGGCGAGGTCAGCGATGGAAGGACTATCAGAGGACAGCAGTGACTCAATATTGAGCCGCTCAGGCTCCTCCGCCACTGCAGGAGCGAGCGAAGAAGCGGTAGACAAGGCTGCGGTGGTCGCAATGGCAGCGAAAGCTGCCTTGAAACGCCGGAAGCCAAATGACGATGTGGTGGCCACGAGAGTTATCTCCTAGGCACCTACCTCATTGGAACTGTCATGCGTGTCGTGCAGACATGCGTGCCGGACATCGAGCGGTACAGGCAACGAGTCAGCCAGGCAAACGGTAGTTAAGGCACGCAAAGTGCGCATAGCTAGCTCGGTCTTCCCGCAGGATGTTACGACGACGGCTACGTCCAAAGGAATAAGTGGAACCGAAAAGGCTGGCACCCGGTGCTGGCCGGGGTATGCCCACGCGGGTTGCCCTAGATGATTACGAGCAACTTCACGACAATATAGGTCGAATAAGTTGGGCTGCACCATCACTGACACGGGGCAACACGATACTGCGCGGCGTCTCGTGTGTGCACCAACATCAAGCCGGACCGCTTTATAAAAGCAAATCAGACTGCGCACTCGCGGGCTCGTTTGCTCCGCATAGAGCGCGCTTAAATATGACTGCGCGATCCGGCGATGAGGGGGCACACACCCTAATCTGGCGATAAGTCCTATGTCGGTTCCTCCTCGCTCGGCGCCGCGCTCATGGAAGGGTCGCGTCTCGCACCAATAGTGGCGCACGCGCAAGCCCTCGTGGCTGGCACCCAACCGGAAACCGATGGAACCCAGGCCGACGCAGCCCTCAAAAAGGCATGCGCATGAAGTGTATGAAGCCTCTTCCACTCGGGAGGTAGGTGTTTCGATATGTAAAAAAATTTGAACACTGGTACCGACTGCGCCGAGCAAACTGTACTGCTATGCGCATCAACATAGTGGTGCGACGGTCATCCACCAGGCGGTGAACCTCAACAGTTCCCTTCGCTCGTGGCGTGCTTCCCCACATACCCGTGCGACAAATCAGTTGAGAGTCAAGGCTTGGTCCATGAACGTATGGAGCAATAGTCAACCCGTGAGTCGATACGTGAACCATACGTCACCGACACGCCTTCTCGCACACTTTCCCCATCTTTCACATAAGCCACGCATGACCACACGGCGTTACAGGCGCACCTAACCTGCAATGACATTGTTACCAAGGTGTGACTGTGATGTTTCTCACTCTACTCTCGGCCCTCACCTGTCCTGCCCATCGGGCACCGCCCCTTTGTCGCGTCCCAAGCCTTGCCTTGCGCCTTTCTCTCTTCGGGGGCGAGTTCCTAGCGGCGCACCATTCGGAGGGTGCTTGAGGAGGCGGCACTTGCGTGCGAGACCCCATTAGCCTTTCGCCCTTCGAACTCTGCCTCGCGGCGTCAGCTTCGACCTCGGGATCGCCCGCCCGCCGGCCGGAGATTTCACCCTCCAGCGGGACGAGAAATTGCCCGCCCTGCGCCTGTCTCAAGTCTCGTGGCACACCTAGCTTTGGAAGGCTCGAAAGCCTAGCGGCAACCACTCCCCCGGCGAAAAATCAAGTCTTAGTGGTTGATTTTCGCCACTTCCCTACTCCCCCGCACTGAAGGCCGGCGCGTGTTGGTCGGCGTCTTCTCGCCTAGTGATTGGCTGGTTCAACCTCCGTGGCGGCTGCCCGGAAACTAGCCCATCCAGCGACCGCCGCAACGGTGAACGCGACCGCAAAAATCAACAACCACGGCACGGAGAACTGATCTGCAACGGCATAAAAATCATTAAGCAGGGTTACCTGATCGAGTCCGGTGGGAAGCGAATCTTCGGCCGCCTCTAGGGCTGCCCGGTCATAAGAATTACTGACCGCGGACACCCGCATGGGCGCCTGGAGAATTACTGTGTCAAGGCCCGTTTGCTCTTGAAGGGTTGTGGCCAGATCGCGGAGATCTGGAATTTTCTCCGGAAAAACATCAACGACAGCAATGCCGTGGTTGGGTTGGAGGGATTCTGCGATGTGGGTCTGGAGGTCGTCGTCAAGCGCTAGTTCTGGATTGGAGAATGCCACGCCATCGGCCGAGAGCTGATCGGCGATGTCATCTATGTCTACTCCCGCAGGAATCATTCGCCTCTCCTTAATCTCTAGCCTCAATGATCATTGGGACCTTGATCGCTGTGCTTGGCGTCACGGCTCGTCAAGCTCATTTCTTTGGCGGGGCGTGCCCCCCCTGCTGCTCCCGACTGAGCCTAAACCGTGCAGTGCGGTTGACGTGGGCGACTCGCCGCTACCCCCGAAATGTAGGAAACAGAACGCTCGTACTGTTATGCTGGTGTCAACCGAGGGTTCTTACATCTACAATAGATACGGAACATTAGCGTTCTGAGACTGTCGAAATTCCTGGCTCCAGTTGGCTGCTAGGGCATGACGGCAAATTCGATGAACCTTCGACCAGTGTTCGATAACCCACAAGCAAAAGCAAGGAATGGAGCTCCTTATGACTGAAAGCCTGAACTCCTTCGGCGCCAAGAAGACTCTTGAGGTCAACGGTAAGTCTTATGACTACTTCGACATCAACGCAGTCGAGGGCCTGGAGAAGCTTCCTTACTCCCTCAAGGTGCTGGCTGAGAACCAGCTGCGCTACGAGGACGGGAAGAACGTAACCAAGGATCACATTAACGCTTTGGCGAACTGGGATCCCTCCGCTGAGCCGGATACCGAGATCCAGTTCACCCCGGCCCGTGTTCTTATGCAGGACTTCACCGGTGTCCCCTGTGTGGTGGACCTGGCAACCATGCGTGAAGCTATCACCGCCCTCGGCGGCAAGCCGGACCAGGTGAACCCGCTCAACCCGGCTGAGATGGTTATTGACCACTCCGTCATCGTCGAGGCCTTCGGCTCCACCGAAGCTTTGGAGAAGAACGTTGAGATCGAGTACGAGCGCAACCAGGAGCGTTACCAGTTCCTGCGCTGGGGTGCTGAGAACTTCTCCAACTTCCGCGTTGTTCCTCCGGGAACCGGTATCGTCCACCAGGTCAACATTGAGTACCTCTCCCGCGTTGTCTTCGACAACGACGGTGTTGCTTACCCGGATACCTGTATCGGCACTGACTCCCACACCACCATGGAGAACGGCCTGGGCATTCTGGGCTGGGGCGTCGGCGGCATCGAGGCCGAGGCTGCAATGCTGGGCCAGCCGGTGTCCATGCTGATCCCCCGCGTCGTGGGCTTCAAGCTCACCGGCGAGATTCCGACCGGTGTGACCGCAACCGATGTGGTTCTGACCATCACCGAGATGCTGCGTCAGCACGGCGTCGTTCAGAAGTTTGTTGAGTTCTACGGCAATGGCGTGAAGTCGGTGCCGCTGGCCAACCGCGCCACCATCGGCAACATGTCCCCCGAGTTCGGTTCTACCGCCGCAATCTTCCCGATCGACGAGGAGACCATCAAGTACCTCGAACTCACCGGCCGCCCGCAGGAGCAGATCGACCGCGTCGAGGCATACGCCAAGGCGCAGGGTATGTGGCTGGAGCAGGACGCTCCGGAGGCAGAGTACTCCGAGTACCTCGAGCTGGACCTGTCCACCGTTAAGCCCTCCATCGCCGGCCCGAAGCGCCCGCAGGACCGCATCCTCCTCTCCGAGGCCAAGGAGCAGTTCCGTAAGGATCTGCCGACCTACGCTTCCGGCGAGGTTGTTGCAGACGAGTCCACCATCGAGGCGAAGCGCATGACCGCTGAGGGTGCCGACGAGAACTCCCTCGTCGACGTGACCGGTGGCCTGAACAAGTCTCGCGCTGGTGAGGGCGAATCCGCAGCCAAGGGTGGCTCCGGCCGCCAGTCCAACCCAGTGACTGTCACCTCCCCGAACGGCGGCGAGTACACCCTGGACCACGGCATGGTTGCCATCGCTTCCATCACCTCCTGCACCAACACCTCCAACCCGTCCGTCATGGTCGGCGCAGGCCTCATCGCCCGCAAGGCGGCCGAGAAGGGCCTGAAGTCCAAGCCGTGGGTTAAGACCATTTGTGCTCCGGGTTCCCAGGTTGTGGATGGCTACTTCCAGCGCGCAGACCTCTGGAAGGATCTGGAGGCCTTGGGCTTCTACCTCTCCGGTTTCGGCTGCACCACCTGTATCGGTAACTCCGGCCCGCTGCCGGAGGAAATTTCCAACGCCATCAACGAGCATGACCTGGCTGCTACCGCGGTGCTGTCCGGTAACCGTAACTTCGAGGGCCGCATCTCCCCGGACGTCAAGATGAACTACTTGGCTTCCCCCATCATGGTCATCGCCTACGCTATTGCCGGCACCATGGACTTCGATTTCGAGACCCAGCCGCTGGGCCAGGATCAGGATGGCAACGATGTCTTCCTCAAGGACATCTGGCCTTCCCCGCAGGAGATTGAGGACACCATCCAGCAGGCCATCTCCCGCGAGCTCTACGAGGCGGACTACGCCGACGTGTTCAAGGGCGATGACGCATGGCGCAGCCTGGACGTTCCGGAGGGTGAGACCTTCAAGTGGAACGAGGACTCCACCTACATCCGCAAGGCACCGTACTTCGACGGCATGCCAACTGAGCCGGAACCGGTTCAGGACATCAAGGGCGCTCGTGTTCTGGCTAAGCTCGGTGACTCCGTAACCACCGACCACATCTCCCCTGCTTCCTCCATTAAGCCGGGCACCCCGGCCGCTCAGTACCTGGATGCCAACGGTGTGGAGCGCCAGGACTACAACTCCCTGGGTTCCCGTCGTGGTAACCACGAGGTCATGATGCGCGGTACCTTCGCCAACATCCGCCTCCAGAACCAGCTGGTCGACGTCGCCGGTGGCTACACCCGCGACTTCACCCAGGAGGGCGCACCGCAGGCCTTCATCTTCGATGCTTGCGAGAACTACAAGGCAGCCAACATCCCGCTGGTTGTCCTTGCCGGCAAGGAGTACGGCACCGGTTCCTCCCGTGACTGGGCTGCTAAGGGCACCAACCTGCTTGGTGTGAAGGCCGTCATCACCGAGTCCTTCGAGCGCATCCACCGCTCGAACCTCATCGGTATGGGCGTCATCCCGCTGCAGTTCCCGGAGGGCGAGTCCCACGAGTCTCTGGGCCTGGACGGCACCGAGACCTTCGATATCGAGGGCATTGAGGCTCTTAACGAGGGCGGCATTCCGAAGACGGTCCACGTGACCGCCACCAAGGAATCCGGCGAGACCGTTGAGTTCGATGCCAAGGTTCGCATCGACACGCCTGGTGAGGCCGACTACTACCGCCACGGCGGCATCCTGCAGTTCGTTCTGCGCCAGATGGTCAAGGCCTAAACCAGCCTTGTCCCGCATGCGGGGACGCCGACTACGGATAGCCCCGCATAACTAGGCAAAAGGCCAGCTAGCAACAACGAGTGCTGGCTGGCCTTTTCTATTTCCTAACCTTTACGTATTTTCATCACCTGATTATCCCCCGCCGTGCCTTAAGGAGCGAGATTCCAGCCATGCCGATTATGAGCGACTCCGAACTTCATCGCCGCCGCAACGACATCCTGGTTGGGGCACGAAAATGCTTTGCGGAGCACGGCTATGACGGTGCTACAGTCCGCCGCCTTGAAGAAGCCACGGGCAAATCGCGTGGGGCTATCTTTCACCACTTCGGCGATAAAGAGTCTCTCTTTTTGGCCCTGGCCCGGGAAGACGCGGCCCGCGAGGCCGAGGTTGTGGCAAATAACGGTCTGGTTGAGGTTATGAGCGAGATGCTGCGCCACCCTGAGCGCCACGACTGGTTGGCCACTCGCCTGGCCGTTACCTCGATGCTGCGCACTGATCCGTCTTTCGCCGCTCGGTGGCACGAAGAGCAAGAAGTTCTGGATAAGGCGGTACGCGCTCGCTTGGAATCCAACGCGGAAAAAGGTCGCCTGCGCGATGACGTCTCCATCGATACCCTCGTGACGTACCTAGAGACTTTCATGGACGGCTTCATCAACCGCCTCGCGCTGGGAGACACCAAGAACCTAGACCAGGTGTTGAGTTTGGTAGAACAATCGATTCGTGGCTCCCGCGCCGAGCACTAAGCGATTAACGCTCAGTGGCGGAGTGTGATTGACGCTACACTATGGCGTATGCACCATACTCCCCTACAGCTTCCGCGGACGCAGTGTGGAATTAGTCTAAACGCCACACCCCGGCTTGCTCCGAAAGAACAGCGCGCCCACGATGCTCAGCCGAGCGCGCGAATAGATAATTCAGGGCTCCGCGAGGTTATCGAGGAGGCTGGGCCGCTGCCTGGGCGCCTGAAGTCTGGCGACGTGGCTACCTGGATTTTTATCACTATCGTGGTGCTCTTCGTATGTGGCATGGCGTTCACTTTTATTTACGATTTCCTCGGCTCAGCGCGACATGTCATTTCACAGTTTCGGCTCATCTCTTTCATTCCCGTCTTCCCTTTACTGATCATCCTGATCATCGTGGGGATTTGCTTGCGACGCGTGGCCATGAAAGTCAGTCGTTCTCGGCGTCTGCGCACTGCATGGCGCAACGGCTGGGTAGAATACCGTCCTGCTCTCATCGGTGAGTTGGTGTACCTACGCAGCAAAACCGTAGGCCCCGACGACCGTGAACGAACCTATTTTTATTACTCGGCGCCCCTTCTGCTCCTCCAGCCAGACGGCACACTAGCTAGAGCCATGTCCGGTGAGTTCCGCGCTGGCAATCCGAACTGGCTGAGATCGCGGGGCACTGCTATTGCCGAAGGATCCCGCTTAGCAACCGTGGACTCCACGAATAACAATGGATGGACCGTCGCTGCTTACCGTACCGACGGGACGAGTTCAGAAGCAGAACTTTCGTGTGGCCTCACCGGGCGCCAGGTAGAAGCCGTTCTCTCCTTCGCCGAACAGCGCTGGGTGCGCTAAGGCCGCTCTTTCATTGGGGTCGGCCCGCCGCTCCACACGGGTCCTGCTCCCCGTTGGGTGTTGAAGCGACGAGAAAGGCGGCTCCAAGCCCTTTACACTGTGATCCATGACGCAATCTTCTATTCAATTGCCTCGGTCACCGCTGAAATTTGATGCAGCCAGCGCCGGCTCCCTCGCGCCTAAGGAGCTAAAGGAGCACGATCAGCAGCCCAACCCCAACGTAGATCGCAGCGGCATACGCGAAGCTATCGATAGCGTCGGGTCACCGATCGGCCAAACGAATCTCGGCATGACCATCGCTGGATTCATTGTCATCTCCATGGGAGTTATGTCCCTGTTCTTCTCAGTGACGCATGCGCTTTTCCTCTTCGTCCTTTTTCCCGGCGCAGATGGAACCATCGGCGGGATACCGATAGCCAGCATTATCATCGCGCTCACCGCACTGGTATTCATCCTTATCGGAGTTATGGTCATGCGAGGGCGCTGGGGATCCACGACGCGGCTGTGCACTGCGTGGGCGAATGGATGGATTGAGTACCGCCCCGCATTGATCGGTGAGCTGGTTTATAAGCGTCGCGTCGATTACAACGACACCACCGATTACTACTACACCGCCCCGATACTGATTTTGCAGCCGGACGGCTCATTGACAAAGAGCCGGACAGCGGAGTTCATTGCTCCGAATCCGAACTGGCTGAAGCTGCGTGGCCGGTTGCTCGCCGACGGTCCCCTCGTCGCCACCGTCGACTTCAACCACAATAACGGCTGGAGTGTGGTGGGATACCGCGCCGACTCGGATAATCCGCGACTAGAACTCCAGCATGGTCTGCGCAAGAAGAACATCGAGGCGGCGCTGTCTTTTGCCGAGCAAAACTAGATAAAAGGTTAATGCTCAAGGATTTACAGTCTAGACTGGCCGCCTTCTAGGAGCCGATAAGAATGCCTCAACACTACATAGCCCCTTTTGACTTTCCCGACCATGAATACAATGAAAGGCTGATTCCTCGAAGTCATCGGTCAGTTTCTTCTCCCAACCCCTCGCCAGCAACTAGCGCCATCACGTGTGCAATCGCAACAGCAAGTCCACTTCTTGGCGGGAAAACGCTTGAAACTAAAGAACTTCGCACGCGCATTGTGGTGGCAGTAATACTCTGCGCCATGGCGGTTCCAATCCTTATTTTTGAAGATCTGTCCTTCAGCTCCGGATGGCAGGGATTGGCCGCGGCATTCTTCGCTGTCTTGTTCGTGGTTACAGCAGCTAGAAATCTTTGGTCAATACGCAGCTCGACATGGGGTGCGCGCCGGATACGTACCGCCGCAGAAAATGGATGGATAGAGTATTATCCCGCATTGCTCAGCGAGATCTGGCAGACCGGCCAATACGTCCCAGAATATGAACCCACCCAGTACTATTACAAAGCGAAAGTGCGCCTTTTCCTTCCCGATGGCACTATTCACGACATCATCAGCGATGAGTTTGCGTCTCTCACTTCTCCACGTGCCTTCCGCGAACAGGGCATCGGCGTGGTGCGTTTTCAAAGCAAGGCCATCTTTGAGCGCACCACGGGGTGGTACATTGCCGCTCACTTATCCACAAAGCCACTACGCGTTGCAAGCCTGCGTCATGGACTCAGCCGCGAGCAAGTAATAGCCGGGCTTAACGCCGCCGCATCCTCTGCTTCCTAGATGTCCTTAACGCTGCCTTCACCATCGATGAATTCCAGAGGCGAGGCCGGGAAGCTATCGCGGCGAGCCACCTCAGCGACAACCTCGGCCACAAGCTCCCGGGAAGTCGTCATGTCGCTCGTGCGCTCAGCATCGCTATCGAGCACGGTGATGCCATGAGAAGGCTCTTCCGTGAGTGCCGCGGGACCCAGAATAAGGTAATTGAGATCGGTCGAATTCAGCTTATTATCTACTGCCTTCTTGGACTCCACGTAGGCATACCACTTCTCGTCCGCGGGATCGGTGGTATTGGTCGTGGCACCCATGTAGGAAATCATGATGTAGGCCGGAGTGTTCTTACCGTCAGCAGCTAGCTTCTCCAGACCCGCAATCGATGCGAGCGCGGCATCGCGGTCCACCGCCCAGGTTACGTCAGCGCCAGCGCGGCCACCGTTTCCGGCACCCCACACGACGACGTCATAGTCAGCCAAAAGCTCTACCCAGTCTTCAACAGAAAGCTCGGTGAGATCGCGCACCACTGCAGTGGCGCCGAGGGCTTCAACATCAGCGACCTGGTCGGGGTTACGGATAAGGGAATGGACGGTAAGATTGGCGTCGACAAGCTTGGGCGCCGCTAAAAGCCCAACCTTGCCATGGCCGCCGATGTACAGAACCTTCTTGCGTGCAGTTGTTGTCGTATCAGTCATGAGCGCCACCGTACGCGCTGTCTGATATCTCTGCAGGACCCCAGGACAGCTGGAAAAACCTACAGGCTACAATCTAGTCATGATCGCCATCATGACTGTTACCGGTGTCGATAACACCGGCATTATCTCCGCCGTGTCCACCGCCCTCGCAGAGCTTAACGTCAATATCGTAGATGTCTCCCAGACCCTCATGTCTGAGTACTTCACCATGATCTTGCGCGTCGAATTCGATGAGAACGAGGTCAGCATCCAGCAGCTCCAGGAGCGGATGAACACCGTCGGTGAGTCCATCAAACAATCCATTCGCGTGCAGTCGGAAGCGCTGTTCACCGCAATGAACGAGATTTAGGGGCGATAACCAGTCATGCTTAACCGCTTCAATACCGCCAGCATTCTCGACACCATCGAGATGATCGAGAAATACCGTCTCGATATCCGCACCGTCACCATGGGCATTTCGCTGCTCGGCTGCACGCGCTCCACCATGGAAGCCACCGCTGAGGCTGTCTACGACCTCGTGACCACCCGCGCCGCACAGCTGGTTGAGGTGTGCGAGGGAATCGAGGCCGAGCTCGGCATCCCGATCGTCAACAAGCGCATCTCCGTCACCCCAATCGCGCTCATCGTGGCCGGCGTCGAAGGAAACCCCGTAGACGTCGCCCGCGCGCTCGACCGTGCGGCAGCCGCGACCGGCGTCGACTTCGTTGGCGGCTACTCCGCGCTCGTTGAAAAGGGCGCTACCACTGCTGAAAAGGCCCTGATCCGATCCATCCCGGAAGCCCTCGCAGAGACGAACCTCGTCTGCTCCTCGGTGAACATCGCTTCCTCCCGCGCCGGCATCAACATGAATGCCGCGGCCCAGATGGGACGCATCATCAAGGAAGCAGCCGAGCTGACCAAGGACCGCAGCGCTATCGGTTGCGCCAAGCTCGTGATCTTCTCCAACTCCGTGGGCGATAACCCCTTCATGGCCGGCGCTTTCCACGGTATTGAGGAGCCGGACTGCGTGGTTTCTGTTGGCGTATCCGGACCCGGTGTCGTCGATCGCGCGCTCGGCTCCCTTGAGGGAGCCACCCTCAATGAGGTCGCCGAGGAAGTCAAGAAGGCAGCCTTCAAGGTAACACGCGCCGGCCAGCTCGTGGGTTCCATGGCTTCTCAGCGCCTCGGTGTCCCCTTTGGCATCATTGACCTCTCGCTTGCTCCCACCGCGGAACTGGGTGACTCCGTCGCACACATCCTGGAGCACATGGGGCTGGATCAGGTGGGCACGCACGGGACCACGGCAGCGCTCGCGTTGCTTAACGACGCCGTCAAGAAGGGCGGCATGATGGCCTGCTCCCGCGTGGGTGGTCTGTCCGGTTCCTTCATCCCGGTCTCTGAAGACAAGGGCATGATCGATGCGGTGCGCTCTGGCACTATCTCCATCGACAAGCTGGAGGCCATGACCTCGATCTGCTCTGTGGGCTTGGACATGATCGCCATTCCGGGCGATACCTCTGCGGAGACCATCGCCGGCATGATCGCGGACGAAGCCGCCATTGGCGTGATGAACCATAAGACAACCGCCGTGCGCGTCATCCCTGCTCCAGGCACCAAGGCTGGCGACGAGGTCAACTTTGGTGGCCTCCTGGGCTACGCCCCGGTCATCCCGGTTAATGACGTGGGCAACTCCACCTTCATCAACCGCGGTGGCTTCATCCCGGCGCCGGTACACGGTTTCCGCAACTAAGGCAAACGCCACACGGAGCAATGCGCACCGAGCACTTGACCCTCACACAATGTGAGGGTTTAGCTTTATCCTATGAAGATATCGGACGTCGCCGCGGTCGCTGGTTGCTCAGTGCGCTCCGTGCGCCATTTGCACGAAACGGGCGCGGTTCCTGAACCCGCACGCACCAGCGGAAACTATCGCGACTATTCTGTGTCTGACCTGGCTTCGGTGCTGCGAGCGCGTGTGCTTATCGACGCCGGCGTTCCCGTCGCTGATGTCTCATCTCCTGATGCGGTCGAGCGCTCGTTTAACATGCTGGATGAGCGCATTGCTCGGCTGCAACAGCAGCGAGAACGTTTGCGTGCCCTTTCTCAAGCCCCCAAAGGGACACCAGAGGATATCCGTGACTCCCTCAGCCAGGTCATCGAGGATCCGGCAATGCTTCAACTCGAACTGGATTCCTGGGATCTCATTGCACTTACCGGAGTCGCTACATCAGCCACCTGGAAACAGCTACGACAGAACCTCGCCGACGACCATTGCCTTGCAGCTCTCCGCGAGGCTGAAATGTTGTGGCGAGAGCTTGGCTCGCTGTCTCCGCATGATTGTGAGGTCGCGCGTATCATCGAGAAGATGCGCTACCTGGGGGAACACGGGTTGATGCGAGGAATCTATCCCACCTTGCGACCTGGTAACGCTCCGCTGACCGTGGCTGATGCTCCGACTACTGGTGCGCAAGGTGTAGCGCTCAAAGCTTTGGTAGGTGGCTCAGGTGGCTAGTATCTGGCGATTTGTGGAGAAACATCCTGGATTTCGCCTAGCCAAATATGAATTGGGCCTCTACCACGATCTGTGGCGCTGGATGCGGGGCCAGACGTTGGTCCCCGCCGGAGCGGTGGCACTTCCCCACCCTCCGGGCAGGCTACAGATGCTCGGCTTCGTCACTGCGGTGCTGGTGGTTGAAATGGTGGCCGTTCACTTTCTACTCCCTGTGGGCGTTCTACGAATTCTGGCGTTGCTGCTGTCGCTGTGGGCCATCATCTTTGTGTGGGGCTTGATCGCTGCTGAACGTATTCGACCTAGCTATGTCACCAACGAACTCACAGTTTTGCGGCGCGGAAAAACTGTCTTCGTTAAGGTACCGATGGTTCTTGTCCGTAGCAGGCGGGCAGACCGAACATTCGAATCAGCGGTTGTTATAAACAAAGGTGAACTAACTGTAGGTGGCCCAGCTGGAACCGATACCATCCTTGACCTCAGTGAACCCGTCCAGGCATCACCGGACCGCTACCCATGGCAGCGCGCTCACCCAAAGGAGGTAACGAAGGTGCGCTTTTATGGTGCTATTTCTTGCTAATTACTGGCGTTGCGAAGTTCTTCTTCAATCTCCGCAATCATCGGCAACACGAGATCCGCACGTTCAGCGTCAATTCCCCACTTCTCCGGTTCACTGCGGACCATGTCAGCTGTGGCCGTAAGAAAGTGGGCGAAATTTTCGACTACGGCACGGCTATTGTTGCGAATGCCTTCGGTGAGCACGGTAGTGCTCAGCCGTTCGGTCCAAATTTCGAGGATATGCGGCGAGGTACTCTTGGCAATCGTGGTGCAGGCCGCACGCGCTAAGCGGATGCTCTCATCGTCATGCCACACTCCTCCGGGCGCGCGAAGGCGGCACGAGATGATCGCCGCACCTTCGACAGCCGGGATCATTCCTATGCGAACACAGGTTTCTACGTAGTCAGCGCCGTAGCCGACGGCCATGATAGGACCAATGTCTTTGACGATGCCGCGTGTGTCCTCCTCTGTGACATACCACGCGCGGAAGGTGAGGTAGTCCTCGTAGTGGAAGTGGCCTGCTTCCGCGAGCACATTCAGCAACTGAGCGGACAAAGCCTTGGTCCACACCTTGCCTGTACGCAAGTAACCGGTGAGGCGCTCCCGAATCTGGCCGAGATGGCTGTCCCACTGGCCTGACTCAATGCCTTCTTTCAATTCGGTATAGGCCCAGTCCACTCGTACTTCAGGGCGCTTGCTCACCAATCCGGTGAGCAAAGGTTCGATGACGGAATCTAGGGTCGCGGCGGTGCTCATGGTCTCTTCCTCTCCAGCGGCGGCGCGAAAGGGTCTTACCACTTCTAGACCCTGTGCGTGGGAAGCGGAAGGACCCAAGAGAAGAGTCTTGAGCGGTGTGGTTGTGAGCCCGAGTCTAGCGCAGGAAGCAGAATCAGGACAGAGCTATATTTGGAAAATAGTCTTTAGGCTAGCTCCACGATTTCCATGTACTCGTCGTTCCACAAATCCTCATCGCCGTCCGGCATGATGATGACGCGTTCCGGGTTGAGCGCCTTGACCGCACCCGGGTCGTGGGTAACCAAGACCACGGCGCCGGTGTAGGTGCCTAGGGCATCGAGCACCTGCTCGCGGGACTGTGGGTCGAGGTTGTTTGTAGGCTCGTCGAGAAGCAGCACGTTGGCACGCGAGGACACCAGCGTTGCCAGCGACAGTCGGGTTTTCTCACCACCGGAGAGCGTTCCGGCGGGTTGCTCCAACTTGTCACCGGAGAACATGAAGGCACCCAGCAGTCCACGCAAATCCTGCTGGCCAGCATCAGGACAGGCCTCGATGGTATTTTCCCACACGGTCTTGTCTGGGTCGATGTTGTCATGCTCCTGCGCAAAGTAGCCGATGCGCAGGCCGTGGCCGGAGACGATGCCGCCCTCGCCATCGGTGCGCTCCACACCCGCCAGAAGCTTGAGCAGAGTCGTCTTGCCCGCACCGTTATAGCCCAGCACAACCACGCGGGAGCCCTTGTCGATGGCCAAATCGACGCCAGCGAAGACCTCCAGCGAACCGTACATCTTGGTCAGGCCCTTGGCGTTCATCGGAGTCTTGCCGCAGGGAGCTGGTTCCGGGAACTTAATGTGGGCTACCTTATCGGCCACGCGAACGTCATCCAGCTCGTTCATCATGCGCTCAGCACGGTGCAGCATCTGCTTGGCGGCGGCGGCCTTCGTGGCTTTAGCGCCTAACTTGGCGGCTTGCTTGTGTAGTGCTGCGGCCTTCTTCTCCGCGTTGGCGCGCTCGCGGCGACGGCGTGCCTCATCGGTGGCGCGGGCATCAAGGTACTTCTTAAAGCCCATGTTGTAGACGTCTGCTTCGGCGCGCACGGCATCAAGGAACCAGACCTTGTTGCAGACGGCTTCCAGCAGGTCTACGTCGTGGGAAATCATCACGAGGCCACCTTCGTGCTTGGACAGGAAGCCGCGCAACCAGGTAATCGAATCCGCGTCGAGGTGGTTCGTGGGCTCGTCGAGAAGCAGCGTGGTCTGGGACTTGCCTGACCCAGCCGAAGCTGCGAAGAGAATCTGCGCCAGCTCCACGCGGCGGCGTTGACCGCCGGACAGGGTCTTGAGTTGCTGGTCGAGCACACGCTGCGGCAGGCCCAAGTTGTCGCAGATCTGGGCGCACTCGGAGTCTGCCTCGTAGCCACCTAAGGTGTGGTACTCCTCCTCGAGGCGGGAGAACTTACGAATGGCCTTGTCGCGGAACCTATCGTCCGTGGCGGTTTCCATCAGCTCTTGCTGCTTGGCCATGCGGCGCTTGATCTCATCTAAGCCGCGAGCGGAGAGCACGCGCTCACGAGCGGTCTGCTCGATATTGCCCTCACGGGAATCCTGCGGCAGGTAACCAATAGGACCAGAGCGTGTCACCGAGCCGCCATAGGGCTCGGTCTCCCCCGCCAGGATGCGCATCGTCGTCGTCTTGCCCGCACCATTGCGGCCGACCAAGCCGATACGATCCCCCGGTTGCACTCGAAGGTGCTGGCCGGGGGCGTCGAGAAGCGTGCGTGCGCCCACGCGCACCTCGAAATCATTGGTCACAATCACGTCGAAACAGTCTAGCAACCAGGGCAGTTAAACCCGAACTGCACGGCGCCCAGGCACAGCATCGCTTGCGAACCACCACTGACGAATAGATCCCCAGACCTCGATCCCGCAACCTCCTGTTCGCCTCTACTGAGTGAGCCAGTGCTTGGCGACGCCCACCTGCGTCTTTCGGGATCGAGGTCTGGGGCTTTGCTTTTGGTTGAGGAGACCGCGTTGACAGTGGCGAGGGATGCTCACATATACGCAGAACACCGCCGGTTCGTGTGGACACAAGAACAATGCGCACTCTCGAACCGGCGGTGATATTAACTAAGGCGATTCGCGGAACCTAGACCGCGAAGCCGAGGGCCTGGAGCATCTCGCGGCCCTCCTCAGTAATCATGTTCGGGCCCCACGGTGGCATCCAGACCCAGTTGAGCTGGACTGCCTCGGCGAGCTTGTTGCCCACGATGACATCCTCGATCTGCTCGCCGATGACATCAGTGAGCGGACAAGCCGGGGAGGTCAGAGTCATGTTAATGACGCAGGTGTTCTTGCCGTCGATCTCGTCGAGCCAGACGTCATAAACCAAGCCCAGATCAACGATGTTGATGCCAAGCTCCGGGTCGATGACATCGCGAAGATACTCGGTGATATCGAAGACCTTGGAAATCTGCTCTTCGGTTTGTTCAGGCTTGACAGCAGCGCCATCAAAGGAAGCATTCTGATCCTGGTAAGGATCAGTGCTGCCACCGGTGGTTTCAGTGTTATCAGCCATCTACTTCTCCAATTCATTCAGCGCTTCGACGGTGGCGGCTTGGAAAGCTTTCCAACCGAGGAGAGCGCACTTTACACGGGCTGGGAACTTAGCCACGCCGGCGAAGGCGATGCCATCCCCAATAATCTCGTCATCACCCTCAACCTCCCCGCGGGAGGTCACCATCCTCTCGAACTCGGCTAGCTTGGCGTTCGCCTCCTCGAGGGGAATGCCGACGATTTCCTCCGCCATGACAGAGGTCGAGGCCTGCGAGATGGAGCATCCCTCGGCGTCGTAGGACACGTCCTCGACGGTGGAACCATCAGGAGACAGCTTCACGCGCAGGGTGAGCTCATCGCCACAGGAAGGGTTGACGTGGTGAACCTCTGCTTGGCCTTCGCGCAGGCCAGAGAATTTCGGGTTCTTGTAGTGGTCCAGGATGACGTCCTGGTACATGGAATCTAGGTTCATGCGCTCACTCCAAAGAAGGTGCGGGCAGCCCGCACTGCCTCTATGAGGGCGTCGACCTCGTCCTCAGTGTTGTACAAGTAAAAGCTAGCGCGTGCGGTCGAATTAGCCTGGCACGCGCGGTGCAGCGGCCACGCACAATGGTGACCAGTGCGGATGGACACGCCATGAGCATCAAGTACCTGGCCCAAATCGTGTGGGTGGATCCCATCCACGATGAAAGAGACCGCTCCCCCGCGATCCTCGGTGTTCTCGGGCCCGATGATGCGCACGCCGGGGATCTCAGCAAGCTTCTCCAAGGCCAATGCAGTGAGTTTTTGCTCATGGGCGTGGATGGCGTCCATGCCCACCTCGCTCAAGAACTTCACTGCTGCACCAAGGCCCACAACCTGGCTGGTCATCTGGGTTCCGGCCTCGAAGCGGGTGGGTGGCTCGGCAAACGTCGAGCCCTCCATCTTGACAACTTCGATCATGGAACCGCCAGTGAGGAAAGGCGGCAGCTGCGCCAGCAGCTCCTGTTTGCCGTAGAGAACGCCCACGCCGGTCGGCCCGCACATCTTGTGCCCAGAGAACGCGGCGAAGTCGACGTCGAGTTCGTGGAAATCCACGGGCATGTGCGGCACCGACTGGCAGGCGTCGAGGACGACCATGGCGCCCACGGCACGAGCACGACGCACCAACTCTGCGACGGGCGCCACGGCCCCGGTCACGTTGGATTGGTGGGTAAAAGCCACCACCTTGACGGTGTCATCGAGCTCGAGCGAATCGAGATCAATGCGGCCGTCCTCAGTCATGGAGTACCACTTCAGCGTCGCGCCGGTGCGCTGGCACAGCTCTTGCCACGGCACCAAGTTCGCGTGGTGCTCCAGTTCGGTGACCACGACGGTATCGCCCTCACCAACATAAAGCTCGCCCGCGCGCTCGTCACTGAGCACATAGGCAACTTCATTCAACGCCTCCGTGGCGTTCTTGGTGAAGGAAATCTCATCGCGATCAGCTCCAACGAAGGCGGCAATGGCCTGGCGAGCGGACTCATAGGCGTCATCGGCCTCCTCCGCCAGCTGGTAAGAGCCACGGTGTACCGGCGCGTTGGTGCCGAGCACGAACTCCTCCTCGGCCTTCCATACCGGCAGGGGACGTTGCGAGGTCGCTCCCGAATCCAGGTACACCAGTGGTTTACCGTCGCGCACGGTGCGCGAGAGGATAGGGAATTGTTCCCGAATCGCAGTAACGTCTAGTTCAGGCATAGGTCCTTGTGCTCGGTTCTTCTTCTCTAGCGTGTCGTGGTGTGGTCGTGATCGGCGCTACTGCCTACTTGAGGAACTGCTCGTAGCCGTCTGCCTCAAGCTGGTCAGCCAGTTCAGCGCCGCCGGTCTTGATGATCTGTCCGTCGGCGAAAACGTGGACAAAGTCCGGGACAACGTAGTTGAGGATGCGCTTGTAGTGAGTGATGAGGAGGATGCCACCCTTGGTCTCCTCCTGGTAGCTGTTGATGCCATCGGAAACGACGCGCAGGGCGTCGACGTCCAGGCCGGAGTCGGTCTCATCCATGACGGCGAACTTCGGCTTGAGGATATCCAGCTGCATAACCTCGTGGCGCTTCTTCTCACCACCGGAGAAGCCCTCGTTGACGGAGCGGTGTGCAAAGGACTTATCGATGGCCAGCTTCTCACGAGCCTCAGTGAGCTCCTTGTTCCACTCACGCAGCTTCGGAGCCTCACCGCGGATAGCGGTCACGGCGGAACGCATGAACTGCGACATCTTCACGCCCGGTACCTCTGTCGGGTACTGCATAGCCAGGAAGAGACCAGCGCGGGCGCGCTCATCGACTTCCATCTCGAGGATATTCTCGCCGTCGAGGAGCACCTCACCCTCGGTCACCTCGTACTTGGGGTGACCAGCGATAACGTAGGACAGAGTGGACTTGCCGGAGCCGTTCGGACCCATGACAGCGTGGGTCTCACCGGAATTGATGGTGAGGTTTACGCCCTTGAGGATCGGCGTGGGCTCACCGTCCTCCTCATGTGGGAGCACCTGCGCGTGGAGATTCTTGATTTCCAGGGTAGACATTGAGTTGGTACCTGCTTTCGGAAAGATTTAAGCGTTGATCTTGGCGAGCTCGTCGACGACGCGGGATTCCAGATCCTCGCGCAGGGACTCGACCGGGATGCGGGAAATGACTTCAGAGAAGAAGCCGCGGATGATGAGGCGACGTGCCTCGGCGGCAGGGATACCGCGGGACATGAGGTAGAACAGCTCGAGGTCGTCGAAGCGGCCCACCGTTGCGGCGTGGCCAGCACCGACGATCTCACCGGTCTGGATCTCCAGGTTCGGGATGGCATCAGCGCGCGCACCCTCGGTGAGGATCAGGTTGTTGTTCGTCTCATAGGTGTCCGTGTTGTTCGCATTCTTGCGGATGAGCACGTCACCGACCCAGCAGGTGCGGGCCTCCGGGGTACGGGAAGCAGAGCCGGCTTCGGCCTTCTGCGCAGCCGTAGCTCCCTGTAGAGCGCCCTTGTAGAAGACGCGGGAGCGGCAGTTTGGCACGTCGTGGTCCACCAGCAGGCGGTTCTCAAAGTACTGGCCGGCATCAGCAAAGTAGACACCGAGCAGCTCGGCATCGCCACCGGGGCCATCGAAAATTACGCGTGGAACGAGGCGCACGATCTCGCCGCCAAAGATAGCGGTGTTGTGGCGCAGTACGGCGTCGCGGCCCACCTTCGCAATCTGGTGGGACAGGTGCACTGCGTCGTCCTCCCAGTCAGCGTCGACGACGACGGTGACCTGGGAGCCGTCGCCCAGCACGAACTCCACGTTGTCTGCGTGAGTGCCGGAACCGACGTACTTAAGAACGATGGTGACCTCCGCGTGATTGCCCACGTGAATGGAGGTCGCGCCAAAGGACGTCACGCCCTCACCTGCGCCGGTGATGGTGATCTCCACCGGCTTGTCGGGACGTGCATCAGCGGCAACACTGACAATCTGGGCCTCCGGCATGGAGCACCACGCCTGAGCTGCAACGCGGTCAGCAGGTGCGCCAGCGGTTCCCAGGCGGTCGTCGTCAGGCGCAACCGTCTCAGAGGTCACGCCTTCCGGAGCCACCACGTCGATCTGCTGCGCCGTAGCCGGTGCGAACTCACCATTATGTAACCCACGCAGGTTACGCAAGGAAATGAAACGCCAGACCTCATCGCGGCCGTGCGGCACTGGGAAGTCCTCTACGTTGAAGGACGTGAATTGGTCTCCCTTAGTGACGTCAGCAGGATTAAATTCATTGGAAGCTACCACTTAGCCCACCGATCCTTCCATCTGCAGCTCGATAAGACGGTTGAGCTCCAGCGCGTATTCCATCGGGAGCTCCTTAGCAATCGGCTCGACGAAGCCGCGCACAATCATCGCCATGGCCTCTTCCTCAGCGATACCGCGGGACATGAGGTAGAACAGCTGCTCCTCAGAAACCTGGGAGACCGTTGCCTCGTGGCCAAGGGTGACGTGATCATTACGGATGTCATTGTACGGATACGTATCCGACCTCGAGTCATTGTCCACAAGCAAGGCATCACACTCAACGTTGGCAGCGGAGTTCGTAGCGTTAGCGTTGACCTGCACCAAGCCGCGGTAGGCCGCGCGGCCGCCGTTGCGGGCCACGGACTTCGAGACGATGTTGGAGGACGTGTTCGGCGCCATGTGGATCATCTTGGAGCCGGTGTCCTGGACCTGGTTATCGCCAGCAAAGGCCAGGGAGAGGACCTCACCCTTGGCGTGCTCGCCGGTCAGCCAGCAGGACGGGTACTTCATGGTCACCTTGGAGCCGATGTTGCCATCGACCCATTCCATGGTGCCGCCCTCCTCGACCTTGGCGCGCTGAGTCACCAGGTTGTAGACGTTGGTGGACCAGTTCTGAATGGTGGTGTAGCGGCAGCGGCCGCCCTTCTTCACGACGATCTCGATAACACCGGTGTGCAGCGAATCCGAGTTGTAGATCGGCGCGGTACAGCCCTCGATGTAGTGAACGTAGGCGCCCTCTTCCACGATGATGAGGGTGCGCTCGAACTGGCCCATGTTCTCGGTGTTAATGCGGAAGTAGGCCTGCAGCGGGATATCCACGTGGACGCCCTTCGGGACGTACACGAAGGAACCACCGGACCAGCACGCGTTATTCAGCGCGGAGAACTTGTTGTCGCCGGCCGGAATAACAGTGCCGAAGTATTCCTGGAGGATCTCCGGGTATTCGCGCACTGCGGTGTCGGTATCAACGAAGATAACGCCTTGGGCCTCAAGGTCCTCACGGATCTTGTGGTAAACCACCTCGGACTCATATTGCGCGGCAACACCAGAGACAAGTCGCTTCTTTTCGGCGTCCGGAATACCTAGCTTGTCGTAGGTTTCCTTAATGTCATCCGGCAGGTCATCCCAGGTCTGGGCCTGCTTCTCGGTGGAGCGGACAAAGTACTTAATGTTGTCGAAGTCGATTCCGGAAAGATCCGGGCCCCACGTCGGAACCGGCTTCTTGTTGAATACACGCAGCGCCTTAAGGCGGGACTCGAGCATCCATTCCGGCTCGTTCTTCTTCTTCGAGATATCGCGGACGACATCCTCGCTCAAACCGCGGTGTGCAGCCTGGCCGGCTTCGTCGGAATCACGCCAGCCGTACTCATAGCCACCGATGGAAGAGATGATCTCGTCATCGCTCATCTTGGTCTCAAGCCCTGGTGCTGGTTGTGCCTGTGTCAAAGCCCGCTCCTTTCTAGTTCGATTAGTTTTCTTCCCGCTCCGCCGAAGCTGGTGGAACGGGAGTTAAGGGGATATTCGTGGTGCAGATTCCATGGCCATCCGCGATGGAGGCTAAGGGCTGCACATGTTTGCCTAATAGCGCGGAGAAAACTTCCTGTTCAGCTTCACACAACTCCGGGTGCTCGGTGGCCACGTGGGCAACCGGGCAGTGGTGCTGGCAAATCTGTACTCCGTTGCCCACCGACGTCACCGTGGCCGCGTAGCCATGCGCATCGAGCACCTCAGCTAGCTGACGAGCCACCTCCGGAACAGATTCCTCATCCTGTACCAAAGGTGTCACGTCCTCTACGAGGCGTTCGAATCGCGCCTTGGCAAAGCGGCGGACTGCTTCCGGACCACCCGCTTCTCGCAGCGCTGTGAGTGCTTCCGCCGCCAACTGGTCATAGGCGTGACCAAATTGGGCGCGCCCTTGATCCGTAAGGCGGAAATGCTTGGCGGGGCGACCGCGGCCTACTGTTTGCCCGGGACGGGCTGGCGGGCGGCGGTGCACCACCTCGGTGAGTCCTTCCTCCACCAGAATGTCTAAGTGCCGACGGATGCCGGCCGCAGAGAGACCGAGACGTTCACCCAAATACGACGCCGTTACCGGACCGTCCTTGAGAAGCAACAGCATGACGTGTCGGCGGGTATCGCCCTCTGTAGAGCGAGTTTCCCTTGGCAACTCCTTCGTCACGGTGTACACCTCCTTGAATGAAACACTCTCCCTTTAGACAACACTAGTGTTCCTTAATTCATTCCCGATTTCCACTCTTTCATTCGTGTCGCGGGCACCTAGTCGCTTCTCCCCACCGAGCGACTAAGGTAAACAGGCATGAATATGGAGCGCGGCTACACCCAATCGGGGCGATTGCACCGAGTCATCTGGGGTGTGCGCGATGAACTCCCCCGCATGGGAGTCCCGGGATCCCGCTCTGCGCTCCTTCACCAGGATTTTCCCGACTCCCCCGAAGATGCAGATCACGCCGCGCTTGGCGACGTTCACCGCCGCACCATAGCCCAGCTGCGCACACTTTTTAGCCTGAGATGGCTCGGAACCATTGGAGCCTTACTCATTGCGCTTGGCGGCCTAGGTGCCGGTGCCCTGCCCGTCGTGGGTAACCCTTATGAGTCATTGCCCTTTGGCTCGCTCATGACGCGAATGCTGCAATCAGCATCCGCCCTTGTCTTCATTGGTGTCGGATTCATGGTGACGGCCTGGGTATGCATGGCCCCGTTGGTGGGTGCACCGCTGCGCTTGGGCAAGAACTCGGCGAGCGCAAGTACAGGCTCAACACCTAGCGCAGATCCGCGGTTTAGCCACTCCCCGCGAGTAGTCACGCAAAGTCAGATGTGGCGAACATGGTTGGGATGGGTTCTCCCCTTGCTCGTCACCGCGCCGCTGTTTACCCAAGACATCTACTCTTATCTCGCCAACGGCTCCATCGTGCTTCAAGGGCTCGATCCCTATTCCGCGGGCCCCGTGGAACTTTTGGGCGCAGATAATGATCTTGCCCGGTCCGTCCCCTTCATTTGGGCAAACTCCCCTTCCCCCTATGGCCCCGTAGCCTTGGGCTTGGCAGCTGTCGTGAGCTGGCTGACCAACGATTCCATCATTTGGGGTGTGGTGCTGCACCGCGTGTTTTCTCTTTTCGGCATCATCGCTGCCGGCTGGGCCAGTGCACGGCTTGCTACCCGATGCCGTGTATCCCCCGAGGCGGCGCTGTGGCTGGGCATCCTTAACCCCTTGACCATCCTTCACCTCGTCGGCGGAATCCACAATGAATCCTTCATGTTGGGGTTGGCTCTCGTCGGTGTAGAGCTGGGCCTGCGGGCGGTCAATGACGAGCACAACGCCCGATGGCGAGTGTCGGGGTTGTTTCTAGCCTCGGGTGTCCTTATTTCTTGCGCGGGCATGGTCAAGGTCACCGGCTTCATTGGCCTAGGCTTTGTTGGCATGGCGGCGGCTCGCGGGCTCGTCGACAAGCTCGGCATCCCCCCAGTGCGGGCGGTGCTTGGCGCTGGCGTGACCCAATTGCTGGTGCTCGCAGCGTCCATCGCCGCTGTCACTGTCATTACGGGGATCGACATAGGTTGGATTTTCGGTCAGGGCGGCGCAGCAACTATCCGTTCCTGGCTGTCTGCGACAACCTCCGTGGGTGTCGGCGCCGGCTCCCTGGGGATGCTGCTAGGTTTAGGCGATCACACCGAAGCCATCCTCAGCGTCACCCGTACCGTGGGCGTCATTATCGCCGCCGGTTTCATGATCCGCATGCTGTTTGCCACCTACCGCGGCGCAATCCACCCAGTGGGTGGTCTGGGAGTGTCCACCTTTGTGCTCGTGGTGTTTTTCCCCGTTGTCCAACCCTGGTACATCCTGTGGGCCGTGTTGCCGCTCGCCGCGTGGGCTAACCGCCGCTTTTTCCGCTTGGCCGTCATGATCTATTCCGGATTGATGAGCTTCATCGTCCTGCCCCGCGGACTCGGGCTTCCTCCCGGGACGGTATTCATCATCTACCTCGCCGCCCTGGTGACCTTCCTCGCGCTCGCCGCTGCGGGGTGGGTTGTATTGCGACGCTCAGGCGTCCGTGTCCTAGACTAAGGCTCCGTGACTACATCAGCTCTTGTATTGGATAACGTCATTAAGACCTATGGCGACGTCAACGCAGTTAACGGGCTGAGTTTCCGCGCCAAACATGGCGAGATCCTGTGTTTGCTGGGCCCTAACGGTGCCGGAAAGACAACCACCATCGAGATGTGTGAAGGCTTCAAAAAGCCCACTTCTGGCCACATTGAAGTCTTAGGCCTTGACCCCGCTCGCAACCCTGATGCAGTGCGCTCCCGCATCGGCATCATGCTCCAAGGCGGGGGCTCCTACTCCGGCATCAAGGTCAAGGAGATGCTGAAACTCAGCGCCTCCTATAACGAAAATCCTTTGGACCCGGAGTGGCTTCTGGATACCCTCGGGCTGCGCGGGGTGGCAAAGAATAGCTACCGCCGTTTGTCCGGTGGGCAACAACAACGTCTCTCTCTCGCTCTGGCCATCATTGGTCGCCCCGAATTGGTCTTCCTCGATGAGCCCACCGCAGGCATGGATGCCCAATCGCGTCTTGCCGTCTGGGACCTTATCCGCTCTTTGCGGGCCGACGGCGTCACCGTCATCTTGACTACTCATCTCATGGACGAGGCGGAAGCGCTCAGCGACCATGTCGTCATCATCGACCACGGCCGGCTCGTAGCCAGCGGCACCGCAGCTTCCCTCACGGAGACAACCGACATCCCGCAGCTGAACTTTGATACCGCAACCCCGGTGGATCTGGAGGCCTTGCGTGAGGTCGGGATCTCCGCCGAGGCCCTTCGCCCCTTGCACTACCGACTCACCTCTACGGTCAGCCCAGCCGTTATCGCGGATCTCGCCACGGGTTTGGCCGCACAAAACGTTGTCCTCCGCAACCTGCATACCTCGCACCGCAACCTCGAAGAGGTCTTCTTGGACCTCACCGGTCGCGAGATGCGCAGCTAGAACCGCTGCTGATTTCCTCTACTGTTTTTCACCACTTTCTTTGATCAAGGAGACGCTCCATGAGCACCTTCGCACCCGGCACTTTTAGCCCGCACCCGCAGCGCGTCGGCGTAGCGGCCATGGCGCGTGCCCAAGGGGCTATCGAATCCAAACTGATGCTGCGGCACGGCGAGCAACAGTTACTGAGCATCATTATCCCGCTCGCTATCCTGATCGGCGCCGCGAAGCTGAAGGACACTATCGGGCATGGTGTGGATGAGGTTTTCCCCATGGTGCTGGCCGTTGCAGCGACCTCCTCCGGTTTCACAGGTCAGGCCATCTCCTTGGCCTTCGACCGTCGCTATGGTGCACTGAAGCGCACCGGCGCATCGGGCGTTCCTGCCTGGGCCATCGTGGTGGGAAAGATTCTCGGCGTGCTCTCCATGGTGGTGCTCCAGGTCCTTGTGCTCGGCACTGTCGCAGCTATCCTCGGCTTGCGAGTTTCTGCTGGGGGCGCTGCCATCGGCGTGCTGACCTTGGCGTTAGGAGTGGCCACGTTTACAGCCTTGGGACTGCTGCTGGGCGGAACCTTTAGCTCTGAGGTAGTCCTGGCAGTGGCCAACCTGATTTGGTTTCTCCTTCTCGGGGCCGTCGGGTGGGCGATGTTTTCCCAGGGTCTCGGCGACAACGGGGTGCTCACGCTGGTGCCCACGGTGGCCATGGCTGCTGGTCTGGATACCGCCCTCAACGGTTCTTTCCCCGGCATTGAGCTCGTGGTCCTCGTGGTGTGGGCAGCAGTGGCGTCGTTTGCCGCGGTGCGTTGGTTCCGCTTCGAGGGCTAAAAGTGATTCTTCTCCCTTGCGTGGTGTGACCCACCCGTCGATATTGGTTCCGGGGCAGGGCCGAGCGGTAGGCTGAATAGCCGTGAGTACCGCAAGTGTTTCTTCTCAACGTCCCCTCGCGCCTGCCGGCGTGGCCTCTGGCCCGTCGCTGAAGATGCAGCGCATTATCGCCCTCATCCTTCTGTTCTGTCAGGGCGGTATTACGGTATCGGGCTCCATCGTGCGCGTCACCGGCTCCGGCCTTGGTTGCGTTACCTGGCCCAACTGCCACCCCGGTTCCTTGGTGCCCATTGAGGGTGCGGCCCCCATGCTCCACCAAGCCATTGAGTTTGGAAACCGCCTGCTGACCTTCGTTGTCGCGGCGGCTGCCATCGCCAGCATTGTGGTCGTTCACAAGGCGCAGCGCCGCAAGGAGCTCAAGGTCTATGCCTGGGCGGGGCTCACCGGCATCGTGGTGCAGGCACTCATTGGCGCTCTGTCAGTCGTGCTGAAGCTTTCTTGGTGGAGTGTGGCTGTGCATTTCCTCCCGTCGATGGTCTTGGTGTGGATCGCGGCCATGCTGTTCTCCCGCATTAATGAACCCGATGACGGCACTCCCACTCGCCTCTTCCCCGCCGCGGTGCGCACCCTCGCGGTGGTGGCCACTGTGGCCCTGTCCATCGTTCTGCTGACGGGCACCTTTGTCACTGGCTCGGGTACCCACTCCGGTGATGCCGGTGTGGGCATGGAGGGCCGCCTCGGCGTGGACACCTATGGCATGGCCATCATTCACGCGGTCTGCATGTACGTCTACTTAGCGCTGACGCTCATCGTGGTCTTCCTCTTGCACCGCACCGGCGCTCCCAAGGTGGCGAAGAAGGCCGGCTGGGTGCTCATTGCCTGCATCGTCATACAGTGGGCTATCGGTGTCACCCAGTTCTACCTCCACATCCCCCGCTGGACCGTCCCCTTCCACGTGGGCATGTCCTCAGTGGTCACGGCCTTCACCGCCTTGCTGTGGGCGCATGGCTTGCGCCGCGTCGGCAACGAGGATGGCACAACTGCCAGCACCTCCCAGCGCGGTGGCGAGAACGTCCCCGCCGCCCACAGCTAAGCAGAGCCAACGGAGCCGGTAAAACAGGTACTCGAAGCGCCGCCGTTCTCATCAGGAAGTGAGGATGGCGGCGCTTTTTGCTGCGCGGAGCCCTCGGCTTCGTTTAGCCTAGACACCATGCATGCTATTCAGGTGACCACGACCGGAGGGCCCGAGGTCCTCACCTACGCCGAGGTAGAATCCCCCACGCCGACGAAGGAGCAGCTGCTTGTCGACGTCTCCGTGGCCGGTGTCAACTACATCGACACCTACTACCGCGAAGGCATCTACAACGCCTCCGTGCCGTTCATCATCGGACTCGAGGGAACCGGACGCGTTGTGCACGACCCCCAGGGGGAAATCGCCCCGGGCACGATGGTGGCCTGGGATCACGCTTTCGGCTCCTATGCGGAGCAAGTCTGCGTGCCGCGCGACCGCGTGGTGGCCGTCCCCGACGAGATTCCTTCCGCCGTCGCAGGTTCCATGCTCCTCCAGGGCATGACGGCGCACTACCTCACCCACGGTGTCTATCAGCTGGGGGAAGGTGCGTCCTGCCTCATTACCGCCGGTGCGGGCGGCGTGGGCTTAATCCTCACCCAGATGGCCAAGGCCCTGGGCGCCACCGTCTATTCCGTGGTTTCCACCGATGAGAAGGAAGAGCTGGCCTACGGCGCGGGTGCAGACCACGTGTTCCGCTACAGCAGTGGCTTGGCAGAGCAGGTACGTCGTCACAATGGCGGGCGCGGCGTCGACGTGGTCTACGATGGCGTCGGCAAAGCCACCTTCGGTGAATCCCTTGAGGTTGTGCGGCCGCGCGGCACGGTAGCGCTCTTCGGCGCCGCGTCGGGCCCCGTCCCGCCGATGGACCCGCAGCTGCTGAACAAGCACGGCTCCATCTTCCTCACCCGCCCCTCGCTCGGTGCTTGGACCTCCCAGGAAGGCGAGTTCCAGATGCGCGCCCAGGCAGTGGTGCAGGCGGTCATCGATGGCGACCTCGACTTCCGCATCTCGGCGGAATATCCGCTCGCCGAAGCCGCTCAGGCCCACCGCGACCTCCAAGAGCGCAAAACCACCGGCTCCATCGTTCTGCGCGTAAGAGAAGACTAGTCCAAGGAGTAGCTCCCTGGACTAGTTCGAGATAATTGGAGGTTCGCTGATCTGGTTGGCAGGCCGCCTCGTTAGAAGAGGGCGGCCGACCAGCCCAGCATGCGACCGATGGGTTCCCAGCCCACGACGGCGTCGATAGACAGCCCAATGAAGAGGACTGAGAGATAGTTATTGGAGTAGATGAATAGGCGCATGGGCTTGACCTTTGCGCCCTTCTTCACATCTTGGTGGAGGCGGATTGCCATCCATAAGAAGACCGCACCGGAGGCCACCGCGGCCACCAAGTAGATCCAGGAGGCTGCCGGGATAATAAGGAAGGTCACGATAACCGTGCCGATGGTGTACCACACAATCTGGCGGGTAACTTCCACCTCCCCGGCAACGACGGGCAGCATCGGCACCCCGGCCTTGCGGTAGTCCTCCTTGTATTTCATCGCCAGCGCCCACGTATGAGGCGGGGTCCAGAAGAAGATGATGAGGAACAAGACTACGGCTTGCCACCAACGGTCAGGCTCCCCCGCCGGTGCGTTATCCCGGATCACTGCCCAGCCCACCATGGCGGGCATACAGCCTGCTAGACCACCCCAGACAATGTTCTGGGAGTTTCGCATCTTAAGGAACTTCGTGTAGACGATGACATAGAAGAAGTTAGTCAGCAGCACGAAGAACGCCGCCAGCCAGGAATGCGCCAGCACGCCTAGCCAGAAGACGGATAGTGCGAGCATGACCCAAGCAAAAATGGCGGCATTGCGACGCGAAATAGTCTTGCGCACCAGCGGCCGAGCACGAGTGCGCTGCATCTTCTGGTCAATCTCATAGTCCACGACGTTGTTGAACGTGTGGGCCGCAGCGGCACCCATCCATCCGCCAAAGATGGTGGATACGATGAGCCAGAAGTTTGAGGACACCGCCTCGAATCCACGCTGGGCCTGGAGCATAGCCGGGATTGCTGCCACGAGGAGGAGTTCAATGATCCTCGGTTTCGTTAGCGCAAAATAGGCCTTGATGGTCTCCAAGGAATAGTCCTCCGTATATCCGGCACGTGGGTGTATGGCTTATAGGTCTGAAGTAGTGGTCGTCTGCTCGCGCTAAAAAGTTCCCGAGATATCCCGAGAGCTGTGTGGCACGGTCGAGGTTTCCTCTTCGAAGCACTCGCCAGCCAGATCCGAAAGCGGGGAGCAACGGCGTCAACCATGCCAGACTACCGCCCGAAACCTGGTTTATATAATCCCCCGCCGAAGATCGAAAAACCTTTACACTGATTAACGGTATATCTGTTTCCAGAAGCGAAGTGAGGTTTTCGCCGTGTCGCACGAAAAGTTGTCCCCGGAACTGCAGGCTATGGTTCAGCGCCGTTATCCTTCGGACTGGAGTGACCTCGACACTCGCGCCGTGGATACCGTCCGCGTGCTCGCTGCCGATGCCGTTCAGAACTGCGGCTCCGGCCACCCCGGTACCGCCATGTCCTTGGCGCCTCTGGCCTACACGCTCTACCAGCGCGTGCTCAACCATGACCCAGCAGATGTTCACTGGGCGGGGCGCGACCGCTTTGTCCTCTCCGTGGGGCACTCTTCTCTGACGCAGTATATCCAGCTCTTCCTCGGCGGCTTCGGCCTCGAGATGGAGGATCTCAAGTCTTTGCGCACGTGGGGTTCTAAGACTCCCGGCCACCCGGAGGTTCACCACACCGACGGCGTAGAAATCACCACCGGCCCGCTGGGCCAGGGCCTGGCTTCGGCGGTTGGTATGGCCATGGCCGCGCGCAAGGAGCGTGGATTGTTCGACGCTTCCGCCCCGGCTGGCGAATCTCCTTTCGATCACTATGTCTATGTCATCGCCTCTGACGGTGACCTGCAGGAGGGCGTGACTGCTGAGGCCTCCTCCTTGGCAGGTACTCAGAAGCTGGGCAACCTTATCGTCTTCTGGGATGACAACCGCATCTCCATCGAGGATGACACCAACATTGCCTTCAACGAGGACGTCGCCAAGCGCTACGAGGCTTATGGCTGGCACGTGCAGACCGTGGAGTCCGGTGAGGACGTCGAAGCCATCGAAGCGGCCGCTGCTGCTGCCCGCGCCGAAACCTCCCGCCCTTCCTTCATCCGTGTAAAGACGGTCATCGGTTACCCAGCACCGAACAAGATGAACACCGGTGGCGTCCACGGCGCCGCCCTCGGTGAAGACGAGGTGGCCGCGACCAAGGAAGTCCTCGGCTTCGATCCTGCGCAGTCCTTCCACATCGACGAGGAAGTTCTCGCTCATACCCGCGAGCTGGCTGCCCGCGGTGCACAGAAACATGCTGAGTGGCAGGAGAAATTCGACGCGTGGGCCGCAGCCAACCCGGAAGAGAAGAAGCTCTTCGACCGCCTCCAGGCACGCGAACTTCCTGCTGACTTCGCCGCCGAGCTTCCCACGTGGGAAGCGGGCGAGTCTCTGGCTACCAGAAAGGCTTCTGAAGCCGCCATTCAAACACTTGCGGCCTCCCTGCCGGAGATGTGGGGCGGTTCCGCCGACCTGGCAGGCTCCAATAACACGGTGATCAAGGGCGCGGAGTCCTTTGGCCCCGAGTCCATCACTACGGATGCCTGGACTGCCACACCTTATGGCCGCAACCTCCACTTCGGTATTCGTGAACACGCCATGTCCGCCATCATGAACGGCATTGCGTTGCACGGCAATACCCGCGTCTATGGCGGTACCTTCCTTATCTTCTCTGAGTACCAGTACCCCGCCGTGCGCCTCGGTGCGCTCATGTCCACCGATACCTACTACGTGTGGACTCACGATTCCATTGGCTTGGGCGAAGACGGCCCCACCCACCAGCCGGTGGAAACGCTCGCTGCCCTGCGCGCCATCCCCAACCTTTCCGTCATCCGCCCGGCCGATGCTAACGAGACGGCCCTGGCGTGGGCGGCAGCACTCGAGTACAAGGCCGCGCCGAAGGGCCTAGCGCTGTCCCGCCAGAATCTTCCAGTGCTTGAGGGCACCAAGGAAAAGGCGGCCGAAGGCGTCCGCCGCGGCGCCTACATCCTTGTTGAGGCATCGAAGGAAACTCCAGATGTCATCCTCCTTGCCACCGGCTCCGAGGTGCAGCTCGCTGTGGAAGCCGCCAAGCAGCTCGAGGCTGAAGGTACTGCCACCCGGGTCGTTTCCGCACCGTGCCTGGAGTGGTTCGATGAGCAGGATGCTTCCTACCGCGAATCCGTCCTTCCCTCCTCGGTCCGCGCGCGCGTCTCCGTCGAAGCTGGTATCTCTATGCCGTGGCACAAGTACACCGGTTCCTTCGGCCGCACCGTGTCTCTGGAGCACTTTGGTGCCTCTGCACCTGCCGCAGAGCTCTTTGAGAACTTCGGTTTCACCGCCGAGGCCGTTGCTGATGCCGCGCGCGAAGCACTGAGCGCGGCGCAGGCAGACTAGTCTCCCGTTCCGAGTTCCCCTCACGAAAGGACCTACACCACACCATGACGCATATTGATGATCTGGCTCACCTCGGGACGTCAACCTGGCTCGATGATCTTTCCCGCGAACGCCTAGACTCCGGCAACCTCCGTGAGCTCTTGGACACTAAGTCCATCGTGGGTGTCACCACGAACCCCGCGATCTTTGCTGCCGCAATGTCATCCGGCACCTCCTATGATTCCGATATCGCAGCACTGAAGGAAAAGTCCGCTAACGCGGACGAAGCTGTGTACGCACTGGCTATCGACGATGTCCGTAACGCGTGCGACGTCTTTACCGAGATCTACGAGAAGTCGGGTGGCCGGGATGGCCGCGTCTCCATCGAGGTAGATCCCCGCATCTCCGCAGATGCGGAAGCAACCCTGGAGCAGGCACGTGAGCTGTGGGCGAAGGTTGAGCGCCCCAACCTCATGATCAAGATCCCAGCTACCGATGGCTCCCTTCCTGCTATCTCCGACGCCCTCGCCGAGGGCATCTCCGTCAATGTCACCCTTATCTTCTCCGTCGAACGCTACGCCCAAGTCATTGCAGCTTATAAGGAAGGAATCAAGCGCGCGGCTGCGGCGGGCAAGGACGTTTCTAGGATTCACTCCGTAGCATCCTTCTTTGTCTCCCGTCTGGATACCGAAGTAGACAAGCGCTTGGAATTGAACGGCGCTGACGAGGCTCTTGCCTTGCGCGGAAAAGCTGGCGTGGCTAACGCTCAGCGGGCCTACGCCCTGTTCCGCAAAGAGTTCACGGCGGGCGGCGAAGACCTTCCAACTGGCGCTAACCCGCAACGCCCCTTGTGGGCGTCGACGGGAGTTAAGAACCCCGACTACCCTGCCACGCTCTATGTTTCTGAGCTAGCTGGACCGGATACCGTTAACACGATGCCGGAGAAGACCATCGATGCCGTACTCGAGCAGGGCAACCTGCACGGCGATACTCTCAGTGGCTCTGCGGAGCAGGCAGAGCGGGTGTGGTCACAGCTGGAGGCAGTTGGCATTGACTTCGCGGATGTCTTCGCAGTGCTGGAGAAGGAGGGCGTCGACAAGTTCGTCGATGCATGGGAAGCTTTGCTTGCTTCAATGACGGACCGCCTCGCTTAGACAACGGCGAACAGTGATTGCTCAACAGCGACTCACGCACCGTCTATGGCCACGCAACTATGGCCTACGCGGCGCGGGTCGCTATGCTGAGCAGTTGGACTTAACTCACACAGACCGAAAGGACACTTAGTGAGCACTACCAGCGCGTGGGTCAACCCGTTGCGCAACGCGAAGGACAAGCGCCTGCCACGCATCGCCGGCCCCTCTGGCATGGTGATTTTTGGCGTCACGGGTGACTTGGCGCGCAAGAAGCTCCTGCCTGCAATCTATGACCTGGCCAATCGCGGATTGCTTCCGGCAGGCTTCACTTTGGTCGGCTACGGCCGCCGCGACTGGGATAAACAGGCCTTCTGCGACTACGTACGCGAAGCCGCCGAGGCAGGAGCACGAACCACTTTCAGTGAGCATGTGTGGGAGCACCTCGCCAAGGGAATCGAGTTTGTACAAGGCAGCTTCGATGACGAAGGCTTTGACAAGCTGTCTGCCCGACTCGCTGAGCTCAACGCTTCCCGCGGCACGGGCGGTAACTGGGCCTACTACCTTTCCGTGCCCCCGGAGTTCTTCTCCGATATTTGCCATCAGTTGGAGCGCGTCGGCATGGCAGATAGCACGGATAATTCCTGGCGCCGCGTCATCATTGAGAAACCTTTCGGCCACGATCAGAATTCCGCACGCCAGCTCAACGAGATTGTCAACGCCGTTTTCCCAGAGTCCTCGGTCTTCCGCATCGACCACTACCTGGGTAAAGAAACGGTGCAGAACATCATGGCTTTGCGCTTTGCCAACCAGATCTTCGAACCCATGTGGAATGCGCACTATATCGACCATGTGCAAATCACCATGGCCGAAGACATCGGGCTCGGAGGCCGTGCTGGCTACTATGACGGCATCGGCGCTGCCCGCGATGTCATCCAAAACCATCTCCTGCAGCTGCTGGCCCTCGTCGCCATGGAGGAGCCTTCCTCCTTTGCCCCTGAGGCGCTCCAAGCCGAAAAGATCAAGGTGCTGCGTGCCACCAACGCGGTGCACCCACTTAACAAGACCACAGCCCGCGGCCAGTACTCCGCTGGCTGGCAGGGCTCAGAGTATGTTAATGGCCTCCGGGAAGAAGAAGGCTTCGATCCCGAATCCACGACGGAAACCTATGCAGCCTGCACCCTTGAGGTCAATTCCCGTCGCTGGGCGGGCGTTCCTTTCTACCTGCGCACCGGCAAGCGCCTCGGCCGCCGCGTGACGGAGATTGCACTCGTCTTTAAGACCGCCCCACACCAGCCTTTTGACCAAGGTCAAGCTGATTCACTGGGCCAGAATGCCGTGGTGATCCGCGTCCAGCCAGATGAAGGCGTCACCATGCGCTTCGGATCCAAGGTTCCCGGCTCCACCATGGAGGTGCGCGACGTCAACATGGACTTCGCCTACGCCGAGGCCTTCACCGAGGAATCACCGGAAGCCTACGAGCGCCTGATTCTCGACGCCCTCTTAGACGAGTCCTCCCTCTTCCCCACCAACGAGGAAGTGGAGCTGTCCTGGTCCATCCTCGACCCCATCATTGAATACTGGTCCAACATCGGTCAGCCAGAGCAGTACCGCGCTGGCACATGGGGGCCGGAGTCTGCCGATAGAATGCTGCGCCGCCGGGGTCATTCCTGGCGCCGTCCGTAGGGCCCCTAGGAGGAATGGCTTTATGATTATCCCCTTGCCAGATACGACCACGCGCAAAATCTCTAAAAAGCTCGTGGAGATGCAGGAGCATTACACGCTCACGACCGGCCGCGTTCTTACGCTCATCGTTATGACCGAAGAAGGCGATGACCTTGACAACCTGCTCACTTCAGTACGCGATGCCTCCCACGAGCACCCCTCCCGCGTCATCGTGATCGCCTCGGGCTCCCTCGAAGAAGAAACCCGCCTCGATGCTGAGCTGCGCGTCGGCGGCGAGGCGGGTGCCTCGGAAATCGTCGTTATGCACCTCCATGGCGCCCTCGCCGACCAAGCAGAAGCAGTGGTTACTCCCCTTCTTCTTCCGGATACACCGATCGTTGCTTGGTGGCCTACTGCCTGCCCGCCTGCGCCCGCAGCCGTACCCATCGGTGCTCTAGCCCAACGCCGCATCACTAACGTGGCTTTCGGCAGCGGTGTTGATCAATACGACCTTCACGTGCTGTCCTCCGGCTATAAGCCGGGTGATTCCGACATGTCCTGGGGCGCCATTACCCTGTGGCGTGGCATCATCGCCTCTGCTCTTGACCGCCATCCACACGAGCCTGTCAATTCGGTGGAGATTTCCGGAGCCGAGCACCATGCCGCCGTCGATTTTGCGGCCGGCTGGCTGCTCGACGCCCTTTCCGTCCCCGTCACCCGTAGAATCTCGGAATGCGAGGCAGGCGCCTTCCCGATTACCTCCTTAGTCTTCCGGCGCCCCACCGCGGATATCACTGTCACGGCCGTCGATGCCACGACGGTTAAGGTCAGCGTCCCCGGTTCCCCAGAATCGCTCGTGAGCCTCGCTGTGCGTTCCGAAGCGGAGGTGCTCTCGGAAGAGCTGCGCCACCTTGATTCGGATAGGACATACGCCCATGCTCTCCGCGCCTTAGCGCGCGTGCACTACAGTGTGTAGGCGTAACTATTCCATCGTTCCCCCAGTCCCATCATTCAGAAGGATCTTTCTTCACCATGGTCACGCTTCGTCGCGTTAGCGACATCGACGAGCTCATATCCTCCGCCGCACTCGCCTTTATCGAGACGATTGCAGCGATTCAAGCCCCGGGCGGTGGCCTGCACAAGGACGGAGTAGCACGCGTAGTCCTCACCGGTGGTGGTGCTGGAATCGGTGTCCTCCGCGAATTGGCACGCCTCCACGAAGCTGCCGAGCAGCAAGGCGGCGACTATCCCGCATTGGCCGTGGACTGGACGCGGGTCCATGTCTTCTTCGGGGATGAGCGCAATGTTCCGGTCAGCGATTCGGATTCCAACGAGGGACAAGCTCGCGAGGCTCTTCTCAGCAAGGTCGGTATTCCAGAACCGCACATTCATGGCTATGACTTGGGTGCGGTATCCATGGAGCACGCCGCCCAAGCCTATGAAGGCGAGATTCGTGATTTTGCGCCGGAGGGCTTCGACATTCACCTCTTGGGCATGGGACATGAAGGCCACATCAACTCTCTTTTCCCGCACTCGGAGGCAGTCTATGAGGATACGGACTATGCATTTGCTGTCCATGATTCCCCTAAGCCCCCGTCGGAGCGTGTCACGCTGACCTACCCCGCTATCAATCGCTCTCAACGCATTTGGTTCCTTGTCTCCGGTGAGGAGAAGGCCGAAGCTGCGTCCCATCTCGTAGCCGGGGCCGCGGCTGAGGATTGGCCTGCCGCAGGTGCGCGGGGCACCGAAGAGACTCTACTTTTCGTAAGTGAAGACGCCGCACAGCAGCTTTAGCGCCACGGTTCCCCGGTCGCTTGAAGCCTAGGAAAAAAGAACGCCGCGTTCCCTCCTCCATGAGAGGAAGCACGCGGCGTTCTGCGTTGTTGTGGCCGTAGACCAGCTGGCGGTTTTAGCTGCTATATGCCTGCAGCAGGTTTAGGGCTACGATGCAAGCGAGCCAGATGACCACCATGACCACGGTATAACGGTCGAGGTTCTTTTCAACCACGGTGGAACCAGACAAGTTGGACTGCACACCGCCGCCAAAGAGACTGGAAAGACCGCCGCCCTTACCTTTGTGCAGCAGCACGAAGACAGACATCAGGATTGCGGCAATCACGAGGATGATTTCCAGTGCCAAGATCATGAAATAGTTCCTTGTTTTACGCGTTCGTTCATTTTATGTGGTGGTGACAGCCTATGCCGTCAGCCCACGGAGAAGAGGGCGCCAAAAGCGGGCGCAATAATCCCCGATAATACACCACGTGGCGGGCCAGATACCATTCCGACCCGCCACGGCTCATGAGCGTTATGCTAGCTGGTATGAGGGCTATGCACCCTGGGCAGCGTTAGCCGCCAGCTTGGCAAACTCCTCGCCCTTGAGAGAAGCACCGCCAACCAGGCCGCCGTCGACGTCCGGCTTGCCTACGATCTCCGCGATGGAATCCACCTTGACGGAGCCACCGTAGAGAATGCGGATCCCCTCGGCCACCTCATCGCCGCCCAGTTCACGGACGAGCTCGCGAATGGCTGCGCACACTTCCTGCGCGTCCTCAGCGGAAGCAACCTTACCAGTACCGATTGCCCAGACCGGTTCATACGCGATGACGGTCTTGGAGAGGTCCTCGGCAGAAAGGCCTTGCAGGGAGTTGCGGGTTTGGGTGACCACGTAATCCACGTGGGTGCCTGCCTCGCGCACGTTGAGCGGCTCGCCCACGCAGACAATAGGGCTGATGCCGTTAGTCAGAGCTGCAGCGGCCTTCTCAGCAACCAGCTGGTCGGTCTCACCGTGGTACTGACGGCGCTCGGAGTGGCCAACGACTGCCCAGGAGCATCCCAGGGCGGAGAGCATTTTGCCGGACACCTCACCGGTGTATGCGCCGGACTCATGCTTGGAGATGTCCTGTGCGCCGTAGGTGAACTGCAAGTCGTCGCCGTCGACCAGCGTTTGCACAGTGCGGATGTCGGTGAACGGGACCATGAACGCCACGTCAACCTTCTCGTAGTATTCCTTCGGCAGAGAGAATGCGAACTTCTGCAAGGAACCAATAGCTTCCTTGTGGTCGAGGTTCATCTTCCAGTTACCTGCGATAAGCGGGGTACGTGCCATGATTAGCCTTTCTAAATCAGACTGAGTTGACGGTTTAAGTGCTTAGGCTTCCAGGACCTTGACGCCCGGCAGCTCCTTGCCTTCAAGGAACTCGAGGGAAGCGCCACCACCGGTAGAGATGTGAGAGAAGCCATCTTCATCGAGGCCGAGCAGGCGGACGGAAGCTGCGGAGTCACCGCCGCCAACGACGGTGAAGGAACCGTTCTTAGCGGTGGCGTCGATGATCGACTGTGCCACACCGGCGGTGCCCTTGGAGAAGGCCTCCATCTCAAAGACACCCATTGGGCCGTTCCAGAAGACGGTCTTGGAAGAAGCGATGACCTCGTCGAACTCCTTCACCGACTCCGGGCCGATGTCGAGAGACTGCCAACCCTCCGGAATACCGTCCAGGGCGACGACCTTGTTCTCTGCCTGAGCATCGAACTCGGTTGCAGCAACGAGGTCGACCGGCAGGACAATCTTTTCACCGAAGCGCTCGAGCAGCTCCTTGCAGTTGTCAATCTGGTCTTCTTGCAGCAAGGAGTTCTGGACGTTGTAGCCCTGCGCAGCCAAAAGGGTGTAGCACATGCCGCCGCCAATGATCACCTTGTCGGCCTTGCCGGCAAGCGCTTCGATCACACCGAGCTTGTCGGAAACCTTGGCGCCGCCCAGAACGACCACGTACGGGTGCTCTGGCTTCTCTGCTACCGCAGCCAGGGTTTCCACTTCCTTCTGCACCAGCTTGCCGGCGTATGCTGGCAGGCGCTTGGCGACGTCGTACACAGAGGCCTGTGCGCGGTGAACAACACCGAAACCATCGGAAACGAAGGCACCGTTGTCCGCAGCCAGGGCGACGAGTTCATCGGCGAAGGCGCCGCGCTCAGCCTCATCCTTGGAGGTCTCGCGCGGATCGAAGCGAACATTCTCCAGGAGGAGAACATCGCCATCGTTGAGGCCGTTGGCGCGCTCGTGAGCGTCTTCACCGCTGACGTCGCCGGCAAGGGCAACGTACTGATCCAGCGCCTCGGAGAGAGCCTCTGCGACTGGCGCGAGGGAGTACTTCGGGTTTACTTCGCCCTTCGGACGCCCCAAGTGTGCCGACAGAATGACCTTCGCTCCCCCCTCAATGAGCGCCTTGATAGTCGGCAGCGAGGCGGTGATGCGGCCAGAGTCGGTGATGTTTCCTTCATCATCAAGCGGGACATTGAAGTCAGAACGAACAAGGACGTGGCGGCCGGAAACGCCTTCTGCGAGCAGATCGTCCAAAGTCTTGAAAGCCATTGTGTTCTCCTTAAAGGTGGGTACTCAAGCTAAAGGTTAATGCTATTCAATTAGAAAGTGTGCCGGAACCTGATTCGCGATGTGTGTGAAAGCGCGTACTCGTTCCTTAAAGACGACTACCGGCCCAGCGCACGCCATATATTCAGAGATAGTAGGCGCGGCGCGTGGGCCGGTATCTAGCCCGCGGTGCTTCCGCAGGCAATCACAGCTTGCTTCACTGTGCTCATTTCAGAGGGTGAAGCTTTAGAGCTTAGAGGCTACCAGGGAGGTGGTGCGCACGAGCTGGCTGGTGTAGCCCCACTCGTTGTCGTACCAGCCGAGGACCTTGACGAAGTTTCCGTTGGAAACCTTGGTCATGCCAGCATCGAAGATGCAGCCGTGGGAATCGGTGATGATGTCGGTGGAGACGATCGGGTCCTCGGTGTAGCCCAGGGTCTCGCCGAACTCGCCGGTGGCGGCTTCCTTGATAGCAGCGTTGATTTCCTCAGCGGTGACGTCGCGGGATGCCTGGAAGGTCAGGTCGGTAGCGGAACCGGTGATGGTAGGAACGCGCATTGCGTAACCGTCCAGCTTGCCCTCCAGCTCCGGCAGAACCAGGGAGACAGCCTTTGCTGCACCAGTGGAAGTCGGAACCATGTTGACGGCTGCGGCGCGGGCGCGGCGCAGGTCGCGGTGCGGAGCGTCCTGGATGCGCTGGTCACCGGTGTAGGCGTGGATGGTGGTCATCAGGCCCTTCTCGATGCCGAACTTCTCGTGCAGGACCTTGGCCATCGGTGCCAGGCAGTTGGTGGTGCAGGATGCGGCGGAGATGACATTGTGCTTCTCAGCGTCGTACTCATCGGAGTTAACGCCGTAGACGAAGGTTGCGTCAACGTTCTTGCCCGGTGCAGAGATGATGACCTTCTTGGCGCCGGCCTCGATGTGAGCCTTGGCAGCCTCACCATCGGTGAAGAAACCGGTGGACTCGATGACGATGTCGACGTTGTACTCGCCCCAGTTCAGGTTCTTCGGATCGCGCTCTGCGGAGACTGCAATCTTGTGACCGTTGACAGTGATGGACTCGTCGTCATGCTCGATCTCACCGTCGAAGCGGCCCAGAACCGAGTCGTACTTGAGCAGGTTGGCCAGGGTTGCGTTGTCCGTCAGGTCGTTAACTGCGACGACCTCGAGGTCATTGTTGCCCTGTGCGACTGCACGGAAGAAGTTGCGGCCGATGCGGCCAAATCCGTTGATACCTACGCGAATGGTCACTGTAATGTCTCCTCAAATAATCGAGTGAAGTTCAATTGTGGGGGCTTCCGAGACTTTGTCTTTATAGGCAGTGCGGTGGACCGTTCTTGCGGCACCGTTGCCCTGCCACTTCCGTGACGTGCTCGGTGGTTTTCCCAACACGGCCGATAGTACCCACGGATTTTGCATCCTGCAGTGCGCGTTCAGGTTCCCAACCAAGATGCTCGCACGAAAGGGAAAAGGGGCGTACACTAGATGGACCGCTAGTTACTTAATTCAATCCCCCAAACGCACACACCTGCAGATATGCCCGTTTATGTGGGATTGTGTTGGCCCTAAAGAGGGCAAGGTGGGATATCTCACTAAAGCAAAAAAGAGCGGGTGAATCCAAAAATAAACCGGTTATCGCCGGTCATAAATTCACCATCGATAGTCAATAAATTGCCCCAGACGGTCGCGATGGTGCCCGAACGGGCACAACATTCGACTGCGTCTGGGGCTAAGACGAGAGACTAGGATTCCTCAAAAAGTTCCTCTGTCACTGCCTTCGTCGTATCCGGCACACCAAGTTCCTTCGCGCGCTTATCTGCCATAGAAAGCAGGCGGCGAATACGCCCAGCCACCGCGTCCTTGGTCATCGGCGGATCAGCCAAGCGTCCGAGCTCTTCCAAGGAAGCTTCGCGGTGCTGCACGCGTAGGCGGCCGGCGTCCGCGAGATGTTCCGGGACGTCATCGCCCAAGATAACCATGGCGCGTTCGACGCGAGCCGCAGCTGTAACTGCCGCACGGGCAGAACGGCGTAAGTTGGCGTCATCGAAGTTGTCTAGGCGGCGGGAGGTGTCATGGGCTTCGCGTTGGATACGTTTCTTCTCCCACGTCAGTCGAGTCTCTTGGGCCCCCATTCTGGTCAGCAACGCACCAATGGCATCGCCATCACGCACCACGACGCGATCGGCCCCGCGGGTCTCCTTAGTTTTCGCCGCTACACCCAAACGACGCGCGCAGCCTACGAGAGCGAGTGCTGCCTCCTGGCAAGGACAGGTCACCTCCAGCGCTGAAGACCGGCCCGGCTCGGTTAGCGAACCTTGCGCCAAAAACGCGCCGCGCCAAGCTGCTTCATTATCCGCAACAGAGCCGGAGATTACTTGCGGTGGCAGGCCCACGACTGGGTGACCCGAGCGGGTCACCAACCCCAGGCGCCTAGTCAACTCCTTGGCCCCGGTAGTGATACGCACCTGCACTCTGCTCTTTTTAGAGGATGCGGCGAGGCCGGCTACGTGGGTGCTCGCAGAAATCGAATACAACTCGTCGAGTGCGGTGACCAAGCGAGTGGCTACGCTCTTCGATTCCAATTCGACCTCGTACATCACCCTATCTCCGGTGATGTGGAGCTCGCCGGCGAACCTGAGGATCGCGGCAACCTCCGCCGCACGAGCGGACTGGCGCGGTACGGACACCGCCGTAAGTTCCTCCTTGACCTGATCGGTCAATGACGCAGACACCTCGTGCCTCCCCTTTCAACTCTTGATGTAACTCACCGCAGAAAGCAGCAGTGGTGCAACTGGCCCTAGAAGGGCCTTGAGCTCGTGCATACACAGCACGCACCACCGCGCCTGTGAAGCGCAGCGACGCTGCGGTGAGCGATGAATGCCACTTAGTCTATCGTGCACTTAGCCGCGGTGAGTGCCCGGGGCACCCGCTGAAGAATCGCGCTGAGCGGCATAGTCGGTATAAAGCTCAGTCAGTACCTGCGCGAGCTTGTTTGGGCAATGCTTGTTGAGAGAATGTCCATTCTCATCGCTCTGGCACACATCGCGGAAGACCGCCGTAGCACCGAGCACGCTGGCCGCACGCTGCACGAAAACTCGCTCCGACTCATTCGGAAGACCAGAACCATCGACGATTACTTTGTCTACCCGCAGGTTTGGCGCATGCTGCGCTAAGACGTGCAGGTGGCGCTCAGCTGAAAAGCCCTGGGTCTCCCCTGGTTCCGCGGAAAGGTTAAGTACCACAACGCGAAGCGCATCCGAGGACGTAATTGCGTTGACAATCTCCGGTACGAGGACGTGTGGAAGCACCGAGCTAAACCACGATCCCGGGCCCAAGGTGATGAGGTCCGCATCGCGCAGGGCCGCGATGGTTTCCGGGTTGGCCTGTGGCTTCTCCGGGATGATCCGGACGCGGCGAACCTGCCCCACGGTGGATGCCACGGCGACTTGGCCGCGGACAGAGCGCATGATGCGGGGATCGTCGTCAAGCCCGGCCACGTCCGCTTCGATATCGAGCGGCAGATTCACAGCCGGCAGCACGCGGCCCGCAGACTGCGTTAGCCGTCCCACCGCGTCAAGCGCCGCTTGGAAGTCCCCCAAGACCTCAGTGAGTCCGGCAATGAGGAGATTACCCACCGCGTGGCCGGCCATGGCGCCGGTGCTTTGGAAGCGGTGCTGCAGCGTTGAGGCCCACATCTGGCCCTCCTCTGAGTCACTCGACAACGCGGCGAGCGCCATGCGCAAATCACCCGGCGGAATAATGTCCATCTCGCGGCGCAGCCGTCCGGAAGATCCGCCGTCATCAGCCACAGTGACGATGGCAGAGATCGCCTCCGCGCCGGTGCGGCGCGCAGCCAAAAGGGTTTGATAAAGACCATGGCCACCGCCCAGGCTAGCCATGTGGGTAGGGAGAGACGTCACGGAAATATTAGCTTTCGGTCATCCAAGGGTAGGGAATGAATTTTTATCTTATCGCACCTAATCCCGGGCGATGTCACGGTGCAGTGTGCTCACATCCAGATCCCCGCGCTCCCTGAGACGGCGAGCAATCTCCTCCGTAACGGCCACAGATCGGTGATGCCCACCGGTGCACCCGATGCCTACGGTAATGAAGTTCTTGCCCTCGTGCCGGTAGCCGGAAAGCATCGAGTCAAGCATGGTGATGAAGTGATCAATGAAGGGTTCAGCGGCGTCCTGGGAGAGGACGTAGTCTGCGACCGGTTCATCAGTACCGCGGTATCCCCGCAATTCAGGCACCCAATAAGGATTGGGAAGGAAGCGGACATCGACGACAAGATCTGCGTCACGCGGGGAGCCATGCTTGAAGCCGAAGGACTCTAACGTGACGTGCTGTAGCTCATGACCCATCTCGCCGAAAGAGGCCTCGATCGCGCGGCGCAGGTCGTGGACAGACAGATTGGTCGTATCAATGATGATATCCGCGCGGTCACGGATGGACTGTACTGCTGCGCGCTCGCGCTGAATGCCCGCCTTGAGGGTTTCCCCGTCCTGCAGCGGGTGCGTACGACGAACTGAATCGAAGCGGCGAATGAGCACATCATCCCGCGCGTCGAGGAAAAGCAGTGTCGGTTTCATGTCTAACTGCTCGAGTTCATCAAGAGTTTCTGCCAAGGAACCCGGGAACAAGCGGGAGCGCACATCGGTCACCGCGGCAATTTTAGAAACCGGGGATTCCGGGCTCGCGCACAACTTGAGTAGGTCAACGATTGCCTTGGGGGGAATGTTGTGGGCTACGTAATAGCCTTTATCCTCCAGCACTTTAGCCGCCGACGTCAGGCCACCGCCTGACATGCCGGTGATCAAAATGGGTGGGGAATCAAACAGCGTCATGGCTTCCATTCTTACCACCTATTCAGAGTCCTCGGTGGGAATTATCTCGACAGCCAAGCCTTCTTAGGAAGCGTGAAGATGATCAAATACTGTTTGCGCTAACTTCGGCCCGAAACCCTTGACCTCAGCAATCTCTTCCACGCTGGCTTCTTTGAGCTTCTTCACCGAACCGAAGTGCTTGACCAGGTCAGTACGACGCTGGGGCCCCAAGCCCGGAACGGCATCAAGAACCGATGAGCGCATACGCTTCGAGCGCTGCTGGCGGTGATAGGAAATGGCGACACGGTGGGCTTCATCACGGAGGTGCTGGAGCAAAAAGAGCGCTTGCGAATTGCGCGGCAAAATCACCGGTTCATCATCACCCGGAACCCACACTTCTTCTAGGCGCTTCGCCAGACCGATGAGGGTTACGTCCACGATGCCGAGTTCGTCGAAAACCGCCTGCGCCGCAGCCACCTGCGGTGCGCCTCCATCCACAATGAAAAGCTGCGGTGGGTAGGAGCTACGTTTGGTCTGGCTCGCCGCCTCTTCGCGCACCATCTCCTCGGCGAAGGTAGTGTTCTCCAGCTCCTCGTCCGGAACCGCTCGCTTGTCATCGTGGTGATGCTTGAAGCGGCGGCGAGTCACCTCAGCGATGGAACCGACATCGTTGGAGCGTCCATCACCCGCAGCCTCCTTGATGCGGTAGCGGCGGTAATCAGACTTGCGTGGCAGGCCATCTTCGAAGACCACCAAGGAAGCCACGACATCGGTACCTTGAATGTGCGAGATATCCGTACACTCAATGCGCAGCGGCGCGGAATCCATGCCTAGCGCCTCCTGCAGCTCCTGAAGTGCTGCGGACCGGGCAGTCAGATCGCCCACGCGCTTGAGCTTGTGCTGTTTCAGCTGCTCCTTGGCATTCCTCTCGACGGTCTCCATCAGTGCGCGCTTGTCGCCGCGCTGCGGGACGCGCAAGTCAATCTGGGCGCCTCGCAACTCCTCGAGAACAATCTTGACTTCGTCAGCTTCATCTGGAAGGGCCTGGACCAGAATCTCGCGAGGAATGGCGTTACCCTGCCGTGTGTCAGCATGGGATTCTTGGTCCACTCCCCTGCGCTCCAACTTGGCGTCCTCGGCAGCCTCTTGGCGCTGACGCTCGACGGCATCCGAATAGAACTGGATGAGGAAGTTCTGGATCAGTGCCGGCAGACCCGGATCTGCTTGGCCCTCCTCCACCACGTCTGTCGTTGCCTGATCACCAGAGCGCTCGACCACCCAACCACGCTGACCGCGGATGCGGCCCGAACGTACGTGGAAAATCTGCACCGCCGCTTCAAGTTCATCGGAGCTAAACGCGATGAGGTCTGCATCCGTCCCATCGGACAGAACCACGGCTTGCTGCTCCATCAATTTGTCTATCGCGCCGAGGTCATCGCGCAGGCGTGCTGCCAACTCGAACTCTAGGTTCTCCGCCGCCTCCTCCATGCGCTGAGTTATCCTCTTGCGCACCGGGGCGGTATTGCCATTCATGAAGCTGATGAGCTGGTTGACCGTCTCGCGGTGTTCCTCGGGGCTGACGCGGCCAATGCAGGGAGCATCGCACTTGCCGATGTAGCCCAAAAGACACGGCCGTCCTAAGCGCTCGTGACGGTTATACACACCCTTGGCGCACGTGCGCATGGGAAAGATTCGAGTCAGAAGATCGAGGGATTCGCGCACCGCCCAGGCATGGGAATAAGGGCCGAAATAACGCACTCCTTTGCGGCGTGGGCCGCGATAGAAGAACGCACGCGGGACGGTCTCCCCCACAGATACCGCGAGCATAGGGTAGGTTTTATCGTCGCGGTACATGACGTTGAAACGTGGATCGAAGCGCTTGATCCACGTGTACTCCAACTGCAGTGCTTCCACCTCGCTGGCCACCACAGTCCATTCGACTGAGGCCGCAGTCAGAACCATCTGGCGGGTTCGCGGGTGCAGTTGGGTGATGTCCTGGAAGTAGTTTGATAGCCGCGCGCGCAGGTTCTTCGCCTTGCCCACATAGATGACGCGGCGGTTCTCATCGCGGAACTTATAAACGCCCGGATCCGTGGGGATGCTTCCGGGCGCGGGGCGGTACTCAGAGGGATCAGCCACTAGTCATCCTGCGGCATGTAGCGGGCTTCCAGGTCACGGAAAGAGCGGACCTTGGTGATGACGTTCTGCTTATCACCTGACTGCAGGGCCCAAACCGGCACGTATTCGAAGTCAGGCAGCTCAATACGCGCCATGCGTGATCCCTCAGGGAAAGATAGGCCGTAGATGACCTGCCACGGGTAGAAGCGGGTTCCTAGAATGTTGCGGATCTCTACCCCATCAGAGTTCGCGCGGAGTCGCGGCCGAGTCAATGCCAACCACGACAGGATCGAAATCACCACGCCCACCCCGGGGAAAGCGAACTTATCAATAGTCGTCACCGTTGCGCCGGTAAAAGACAAGCCCACAGTGAAGCCCATAAATAAGTGCGCTGCCATGACGAGGATGATCCAGATGATCGCCACCTTGCGCAGGTAAGGCGACGTCGCTTCATATTCCCAAGGCTTGGATGAGGTCTGGGCAAAAGGATCAGCGCTGGTATAGGCCAACAACTGCTCCTCGCTCATGCGCGGTGCGCCCCCCGCAGAGCTCGATGCGGCTGGCCGCAAGGATTGCGAGGACGAATTGGCGTGAGCTGACTGTTCCCGCTCTTCATGGCCCAAGGGCACCTGTGGGTCCGTCATCGAGTTTCCATCTCCTCATCACTCCGCTGAGGCAGGCCACGGCTCTGTGCTGATATGCAGGGCGCCGTGGTTGCGCGTGGCAGCCTACTTTAGGTTTGACTCGTCCAGTGTACGCAAGGTGTGCACGGTTTCTAAAGCTGCCTGCATGGCCTCTGCACCTTTATCTTCCGCGGAGTCTGCAAAGCCAGCGCGATCAACTGCTTGATCATAGTCGTTGACGGTGAGCACACCATTAGCCACCGGAGTGGATTCATCGAGCGCGATGCGGGTCAGCCCCTGGGTGACGGAATCACACACATAATCAAAGTGCGGAGTACCGCCACGGACAACACAGCCCAGTGCCACCACGGCGTCATGCGTGCGCGCCGCGGCCTGGACCACTACGGGGAGCTCCAAAGCGCCCACAACGCGCAGCGGGGTCACAACGGCACCGGCTGCTTCAGCGGTCTCCAGTGCTCGACGATGCAGCTGATCACAAATCTCGGCGTTCCACGTGGCGGTGACAACCGCGACGCGGAGTCCTTCACCCGAGACATTCTTCGGGGTTGGCAAGCCTTCCTTGCTCATTGGGTGCTCCTTTGTTTTAGTTTTCAGCTCGATTTTCCGGCTTAATGCCTTACGAGTGCTTCTGGTCCCATTCAGCGACCTGTGGCAGATCATGCCCCATCCGGTCGCGCTTCGTGCGCAGATAGCTGATGTTCTCCGCCGTCGCGGGGGTAGCCAACGCGGTGCGTGCGGTGGCATCAATGCCAAAGCCCTGTAGACCCTCGCCCTTGTGCGGGTTATTGGTCAAGAGGTTCACGGACTTCACGCCTACATCCCGCAGGATTTGGCCGGCCACGGAATACTCGCGGGCATCTTCGGGCAGGCCCTGCTCCACGTTGGCATCAACGGTGTCCATTCCCTTGTCCTGCAGGCGATAGGCTTTGAGTTTATTCACTAAACCGATGCCGCGGCCTTCCTGTCCGCGCAGGTAGATGACGATCCCGCGTCCTGCTTCCTGCACCGCACGAAGGGATTCCTGCAGCTGCGGCCCACAGTCACAGCGCTGAGAGGCAAAGACGTCCCCTGTAAGGCACTCAGAGTGGACACGAACGGGCACATCCTCCGCACCGCTATAACTCTCCACGTCACCGACGAAGAGGGCGATGTGCTCGCGCTTATCGACGTCACTCGAATAGCCCACCGCGCGGAACTCGCCGTACTCGGTGGGCAGGCGGGTTTCTACCTCGCGGCGGACCTGTTGTTCGTTGTGACGACGCCACTCGATGAGCTGCTCGATGGAAATCATCGTCAGCCCGTGAGCGTCGGCAAAGCGACGCAGCTCCGGCGAGCGGGCCATGTCCGTGGGGTCCTCTTCGGAGACGATTTCACACAGCACGCCGGCAGGGCGCAGACCGGCCAGCCGGGCCAGGTCGATGGCAGCTTCCGTATGCCCATCGCGTTCGAGCACACCATTCGGGCGGGCAGCGAGCGGGACCACGTGGCCAGGGCGTGTGAACTCCGACGGTTCAGAGGAAGGATCAGCCAAGCGCCGAATGGTGTCGCAGCGCGAGGTGGCGGAGATACCCGTCGAGCCATTAGCCAAGTCCACGGTCACGGTGTAGGCGGTCTGGCGCACGTCCTGGTTAACCGCCAGCATTGGAGGTAGGTTCAACCGCTCACAGTCTTCCGGGAGCAGCGGCGCGCAAATGTAGCCGGAGCTATAGCGCACCATAAAGGCCACAAGCTCCGGGGTGGCGAGCTCAGCGGCGAAGATGAGGTCGCCTTCGTTCTCGCGGTCCTCATTATCTATGACGACGACTGCCTTGCCGGCCGCGATGTCGGCGATGGCTTGGTCGACGCTATCTAAACTAAAAGCTGAATCTGCAGCGCTCATAAGGACTAACTCTATCCCTCTGTTCCCGCGCCGTGGGCGTTAGGGTGAACCATTTTCTCCACATACTTGGCAACCACGTCTACCTCGAGATTTACTCGGGCGCCTGGCTTCATGGAACCAAAGACGGTATCGCGCAGGGTGGTGGGAATGAGTGAGACTTCAAAGAAGGCTTCCGCACCGGGCTCTTCCTGTCCAACTGACAAAGCCGATACCGTCAGGGAGGTCCCCTGCACCGCGATGGAGCCCTTTTCCACCACGTAGCGCGCCAGCTCAGCCGGCAGACTAAAGCGCAATACCTCCCAGTGCTCTGAAGGCGTGCGGGACAGCAAGGTCCCGGTGCCATCGACGTGGCCCTGCACAATATGGCCGCCCAAACGCGTCGTCGGGAGCACCGCACGCTCGAGGTTAACCGGCGAGCCCTCCGCGAGCTCGCCGAGAGAGCTACGGTTTAAGGATTCCTTCATGACATCGGCGATGAAGGTCCCTTCTCCTAACTCAGCCACGGTCAGGCACACGCCGTTGACCGCGATGGAATCACCTAGCTGCGCGTCACTCAATACTGTAGATGCCGCAATACCCAAGCGCACCGCATCACCCTGCGGTTCGACGCTATCGACGTGACCGATCTCCTCAACGAGTCCGGTAAACATAGACCGCACTTCCCTTTCTTTTTAACACTCTAAATCTTCTAGCCCTTGAATCTTCTACCCATTGAAAGCTTGCCAGCTTTCAATGTTTCCCAGCTTTCAAAGCTTTTCATCCTTGCGATATTCCACAAGCAGGTCCTCGCCGAGCTCGGTAACCGCGCAACGCCGCCATCTTTGGGCGCAGGCCAAGTTCGACGACACAGCACTGGTGAGAACACCCCTGCCTTCACCGAGGATGACATTTCCTATATAAGCCTGGATCCGGTCGACACAACCTAGCTCCATGAAGCTTGTTGCGAGCCCCGCGCCGCCTTCGACGAGAATATCTCGGGCACCCGTGGCATATAGCTCATCTAGGGCCTCCTGTGGAGAGGCATAGTGCTCAAAACCTAGTCTCTCAAGGTTGGTTTGTCCTCCTTGAGACACATCCCGGGAGCCGATGACAACACGCCGCGGTTGCTGCGGGCGCAAGGAACCATCCGCACAGCGCGCCGTCAAAGACGGGTTATCCGCTAAGGCTGTGCCAGTTCCGATAAGGATGGCATCGCGCTGAGCTCGGTCACGGTGCACATGCTCGCGGGCCTGCTCCCCCGTGATCCACTGGCTGCTGCCATCCACTGCGGCGGTGAAACCATCCAGGCTCTGTGCGAACTTCAACGTGACGTGCGGGCGACCGAGTGCAACGGCGCACAGCCACGGCTCCAGCGCATCTGCTCCTTCTGCCGGTTCCGAGAGCTGTCCCACGGTGATGCCGGCGCGACGCAGAGTGGTTGACCCTCCCCCAGCTTGCGGGGTGGGGTCCGGGTGGAAGTAGTAGACAGCGGATACGGACGCATCGATAAGCGCCTGCGCGCAGGGACCAGTACGGCCCGTGTGATTGCAGGGCTCCAAGGTGACCACCGCGGTTCCACCGCGTGCCTTGTCCCCCGCATCGCGCAGCGCCATGACTTCAGCATGCGGTCCGCCCGGGGGCTGGGTTGCGCCGACGCCAACCACCTGCCCAGCGGAATCAAGGATGACTGCTCCCACCGGTGGGTTTGGGCTCGTTGTACCGCGCACCTGCTCGCCGGCCTCCATGGCTAGGCGTAACGCTTGCGCAAGGACAGCAGAATCGTGGCGTGGGTTCACAGCGTAGCCAATCGGCGCAGCTCCTCGATGGCCGCCGCCTTATCCGCCTGCTTGTAAATGGCTGATCCCGCCACGAAGGCATCGCAGCCCGCCTCGGCGGCGGAGCGGATCGTCTCGGCAGAAATGCCGCCATCGATTTCGATGAGGACGTCGAGGCCGCGCTCGTCAATGGCCGCACGCAAGGTGCGAACCTTGTCCAACTGATCCGGCATGAAGCTCTGACCACCAAAGCCAGGCTCAACAGACATGACGAGAACCTCGTCGAAGTGCTCCAAGGCATCCAGCCAGGGCTCAATCGGGGTGCCTGGCTTGATGGAGAAGCCCGCGCGCACCCCTAGGTCACGGATCTTGCGGGCCAAGGCGATGGCCGCTTCCTTATCGGCCACGGCCTCGACGTGGAAGATGATGCAATCAGCCCCGGCCTTGGCGTAGGTTTCCACCCACTTCTCCGGCTCCTCGATCATGAGGTGAACGTCGAGGGTCTGCGAGGTAATCCCGTCCACCGTCGCCGTAATATCCGGGCCGAAGGACAAGTTGGGCACAAAGTGACCATCCATGATGTCAACGTGGATCCAATCCGCGTTGGCCACGGCCTGAACCTCCTCACCCAAGCGGGTGAAATCAGCGGCCAGAATGGATGGGGAAATGATGGGACCAGACGAGTGTGCAGACATGACACTCAGCCTAGTCCCTCACGGGGCGCTAGTCCGCTACTCGGCGGAGGACGGCGAAAAACATTGCATCTGTTCCGTGGCGGTGCGGCCACATTTGGGCGGAGAGCTCGCTGCCGAGGTCTCCCATTTCCGGCAGCACCTCCCGCGCATCCAGCTCCTCGATACGCGCCTCTGTCCCAGCTCCATGGCGCTCCAAGGCCGCATCCACAATGCCTCGGGTCTCTCGCAGATCGGGCGAGCAGGTGGAGTACACCACAACACCACCGGGACGAACGAGCTCTAATGCGGATTCGAGGAGCTCGCTCTGGAGTTTGTTGAGCTCCGCAATATCGGACTCGGCCTTGCGCCAGCGAGCCTCTGGGCGGCGACGGAGCGCACCCAGGCCGGAACAGGGGGCGTCGACAAGCACGCGGTCGAAGCCTGCACCGAGACCCGGCGCACGACCATCCGCCCGATGCACGCGGACAGGTAGGTCTCCCACGGTCTTTTCCACCAAGGTAGCGCGGTGCGGAGAGACTTCTACGGCATCGACTTCCGCCCCCTCAATGCGGGCGATGGCACCCATCAAGGCAGCCTTGCCACCGGGGCCCGCACACAGGTCCAACCAGCGTCCGGTGTCGTCGCCGATGAGTTCAGCTTCCGTCACTGCGCGTGCGATCAGCTGTGATCCTTCGTCCTGGACCGCTGCCAACTTCTGACGGACGGGCTCTAGCGAGCCCGGGTCACCCTGCTCAAGATACACCGCATAAGGCGAATAACGCCCTTCCTCACAACCGGTAATGAGCGCAAGCTCTTCCGCAGAGATTTCGCCGGGCCGCGCTACCAAATGCACCAGAGGCCGCTCAGAATCCGCTTCGAGTGCGCGTTCCAACTCCGCTGTCTGTTCGGCGTTGAGCTTGCTCTCACCAGCGGCGTCCAGCAGGCCCAAGGCGCGTCCGAAAGAGCGGGCAATCCACTCCGGGTGGGCATGGCGGAAGGCCACAGCCGCGACCTCTTCCTTTGGAGCAAGCTTGTCTAGCCACCCTTGCGCAGGTGTGCGGGTGATGGTGCGCATAATGCCGTTGGCAAAGCCCTTGGCCTTTTCGTGGCCAGCTGCCTCCACGAGGCGGACGGTGGTATCGACCGCAGCATGCGCTTCAACGCGGGTGTACAGCACTTGGTAGGTGCCCATTCGCAAGGCGATGAGAACGTCAGGTGCAATGGCCTCTAGGCCGCGCGAAGCGCACTCGGCGATAACCGCATCAAGCACGCCTTCGCTGCGCAGCGTGCCGTAGGTGAGTTCCGTCGAGAAGGCTGCATCACGGCCGCTAAGGTTGTTCGCACTTACTACCTTTGGCAGCGTGAGGTTGGCAAAAGCATCATCGGCCTCTACACGCTGCAACACCTCGAAAGCCACCGCGCGTGGGACATCGACTCCGCAGCGCCGCGCTGCGGACATGAAGGACGCTGGCTGTCGGTCCCGGCGGCTGTGCTGGCGCTGTCCGCCTCGATTCTCTCGCTTTCCTTTAGTCTGGCGGTTAGTACCGCCACGTGCGGTTCTGCGTCCACCGCTGCGTTGCTGTTCGGCGCGCTCGGTGCGAGCTGCCGGATCACCGGACTTGCTGCGGGATCGGAAACCTCCACTCATGAAAACTTCACCTCATCCTGGCCGCCCTCTGCTGCTTGGGAAGCCCGGCTAGAAAGCCCGCGGCCCCAGTCGGCGGCATTCATCATCTTTTTGCCGGGCGGTTGGATCTGGCCTAGGCGCACCGGGGCGCTTCCGGTACTGACCATTACCTCCTTCTTCGCCACGTGTACTTCGCCCGGTTGCAGCGAAGTCAACGCGGTAGTGTCTGGCAGCTCCTCTAGTTCTGCTGGCTCCACGACGCTGACCGGGCCTACCTTTAAGCGCGACTCCCCCAATAGGGTCCACGCGCCCGGCCCTGGAGTATGCGCACGGATATGGCGATCGACAACATCGGCCTGCGCGGTCCAATCGATTCGGGCGTCTTCCGTGGAAATCTTGTGCGCGTAGGTGACCTCACCCGCCTGCGGCTGCGGGGTGATGCTGCCATCTTCCAAACCATTCATCGTCTCGACGAGAAGATCACCGCCGGCATACGCCAAGCGCGTCAGCAGGTCATCCGCGGTATCAGTGGGCCGGATTGTCTCTTCCATGGTGGCCAAGATATCCCCGGTGTCCAGGCCTCGATCAATCCGGAAGGTTGTAGCACCCGTTCGCTCATCTCCCGCAGCAATAGCAGCCTGCACTGGGGCAGCGCCACGCCATGCTGGGAGAAGGGAAAAGTGCAGGTTGACCCAGCCGTGCTTGGGAAGGCTCAAGAGGTCCTCGGTGATCAGGTTTCCGTAGGCGACCACTGGAATGGCCTCGGGGGCGATCTCTGCTAGCCGTGCACGCAATGCATCGCCGTCCACGGTGCCCTGCTTGAGGGTGGTCGGCGTGAGCACCTCGATGCCGTGTTCCTCAGCTAGGACTTTCACGGGGCTCGGATGCACGCTGCGTCCGCGACCACGGCGGGCGTCGGGCCGAGTGATGACTGCAGCTACCTCATGATGGGACTCGATAAGCTTCTGCAAAGCCACAACAGCGGGCTCGGGGGTTCCGGCGAAAATAATGCGCACTGTGAAGGCAGGCCTTTCTTAGTTCACGTTGTTGGGGTTCTAATTTTTAATCGATGTGGGGCCGCGCTGGCGTCAGAGCGTGCGCGCGGCTATGAGTTAAACCACTCCGCTTGGCGGATGGTCTTCATAGATTCCTTGCGCAGTTCGTCGCTCAGGCGCTGGAGGAACAAGACACCATCCAGGTGATCTGTTTCGTGCTGTATGCAACGCGCCATAAGCCCCGAAGCCAACATCGATACAGGTCGGCCCTGCGGGTCGTAGCCGCGCAGACGCACCGTGGAGAATCTTTCGGTGGGCTGCGAAATACCTGGGATGGACAGGCAGCCCTCAGTTCCTAACTGCATGTCCTCCCCAACCGCTTCCCACTCTGGGTTGATTACCGCACCGCGCAGGCCGCTTTGAAAGTGTGAGCAATCGAAGACGAAGATGCGCTTGGTCACACCAATCTGGTTGGCGGCTAATCCGACTCCCCCAGCATCTTCCATGGTTTCCAGCATGTCCTGGGCCAAGCGTTCCAGTGACGGCCCGAACTCGGTGATTTCCTCGGCACGGGTGGTCAGGACCGGATCGCCATAAAGGCGAACCTCGCGCACAGTCATAGTGGTACTCCTCGAGGGCTAAACAGTGTGTCGGCTACCGAGAATAGTTCACCTCCAGCAGCGCGCGCCCGCCAGGGGTGAAAAGAACGCAGCCCTTAACCGATGTTGATTGGGTCCACGGTGATGCGCAGCGGCAACACATCCTTGCGTGCACTGCGCACGGAATTAGCCCTTCTCAAAGCCTGACCGAGCTCTGAACGCGGACCTAGTGGGGTACGAATCAATAGCCGCTGCGGCTCACCGCCGCGCTCATGATCATAGTCACCTGGCAGGCTCACTCCCGGCGGCAACGGGACGGGCCCGAGAAGCTCCGCATGTTCCGGCAGTTCCGCCAACTCCAAAAACGCATCGAGGGAAGCATCGGCGCCATCGACGGCCGCCATATGCACAGCAGGTGGAAAGCGTACCTCGCGGCGTGCCTGCAATTCCGCTGCTGCAGCTCCCACCATGTCCCAGCGGCTCAAGAAGCCCACGAGTGGCAGTTGCTCATCGGCAGCAACGATCACCGCACCGCCGTCGCGTGCCGGCGCGACGAGAGTCGCAGCAGCCGCCCACTTGGCCAAAGTGTCCTCCGTGGCTCGCAGATCCTGGCGGCCCAGCAGCGCCCCGGTTTCCACCAAAAGGGCGGCGCCGTAGTGCCCACCCTCCGCGATGCGCGGTTCCGCGCCCGGTGTAGCGATAACCAGCGCGGGACCGGTAGGGATCTCATCGAGGATGGTGGATCCGCCCGACTGAATCACTCGGGTGTTGGGAAATGCGCGGCCCATCTCCTCCGCCGTGCGTTCGGAACCCAGCACGATGGCGCGCAGCCGCGGCGAGCCGCATTCGGAGCACCGATAATGAGCGTTAACGCGCCCACACCACCGGCACGTCGGCAGCGCAGCCGAATCTGTCGATTCATCCCTCGAAGCACCAGCGGAAGGCAGACCCAAGGGGCCATTGCAATGACGGCAACGCGCCGGGGACGCGCAGTGCCCACAAGCCAAAATCGGCGCATAACCCTTACGCGGGACCTGTACGAGAACGGGCTCACCGCGGTCGAGCGCCGCACGTGTGGCCTGAAATGCCGGGCCGCTGACAGCCGTCGTCCCGCCCTGCATGTGGCGGGCCAGATTAATCCCGTACGCACCCACCGCAAGGATGTTGGGGCGTCTCTTCTCCAGCGCTGTGTCGCTAGGTAAAAGATCGTGGGCCCACCCCGATTCAACAAGCAACTGGGCTTCTGCGGTGCGCGCATGGCCGGCGAGGACAAGGCTGCAGCCTTCCTGTGCCGAGCGGGTGCTAAGCACCTCCCTCGAATGGGCATAGGGCTTGAGGTTATCCACCAAATTATCGTCGCCGTCATTGAGGACAACGGCCAGCTTGAGGCCCTTGACTGGGGCAAAGGCTGCGGAGCGAGTACCGATGACGATCCGTGCTTGACCAGTTAAGGCGGAAAGATAGCGACGATAACGGGCCTGGGGCCCAGTACTGTGCGCGAGGACAGTGATTTGTTTGGCAGAAACGTGACGGCGAAACGCCGCCTCTAGGCAATCCAAGTCACGCTGATCGGGGACGACCATGAGCACGCCCCCGCCCTGCAGGGCCACGCTGGTTCCAAGGGCTGCCAAAGCACCGGCCCAGTCTTCCCCGGGTGCTATCTGCCAGGCTGCCCGGGCAATGTGCCCGGACAAGATCGAATCTACGAAGGACTCCCCGTGCTGGTAGCCCGACCACGCGGAAAGATCCGGATACTCGGCAGTGCCAAGTTCCTCCCACGGCGTATCCACGTCTGCTTCTTCGGCCTTGGCGTGGCGCGCCGGGATCGCGGTGCGAATGATGTCGGAGCGCACGCCGCCATAACGAGCCGCGAGGGATTCGATGAGCGCTGACATTGTCGGGGTGTACACCGCATAAGGAGAAATGACGCGATCAATATAACGAAGCGAACCCGCATAGTCGGAATCGCTAGCCCGCGACAACAAGATGGCGTCAACCAGACGACCATTGAAGCGGATGCGCACCCGCACTCCGGGCTGCGCAGCCTGTGAATCCGATTCATCAATGAGGTAGTCGAATTCTCGGTCCAAGTGGGCCACCCCTAACAAAGGCAACACCCGCGCGACCGGTTGCTGGGCGGCGGGTGTCTTCTTGGGCATAGGGCCCGATTCTACAGGCCGGCGGCGCGACGCAGGCTGTCGGCTCGCGAGGTGTCCTCCCACGGCAGATCGACATCGGTACGCCCGAAGTGTCCATAGGCTGCAGTCTGACGATAGATTGGACGCTGCAGGTCGAGCTCGCGAATAATCGCGGCCGGGCGCAGGTCGAAGACCTTATTCACCGCTGCCTGAATGTCAGCGTCGCTCAAGCCCTCGTGGGCAGTGCCGAAGGTCTCCACATACAGGCCGACCGGCTTTGCACGTCCAATGGCGTAGGCAACCTGCACCTCGGCACGGTCAGCCAGGCCAGCGGCCACGATATTCTTAGCCACCCAGCGCATAGCATAAGCCGCGGAACGGTCCACCTTGCTTGGGTCTTTACCGGAGAACGCACCGCCACCGTGGCGGGCCATGCCACCGTAGGTATCCACGATGATCTTGCGGCCGGTCAAGCCCGCATCACCCATGGGCCCGCCCAGAATGAAGGAGCCGGATGGGTTGATGAGAAGCTCAGTATCTTCGGTGTAGTACTGGCCCAATTCAGCATCGTTCACGACCCACTCGACGACATGGGTGCGAAGTTGCTCGGCCAACCACTCCTGGGTCACATCCGGATCATGCTGCGTGGAGATCACGATCGTCTCCAAGCGCGTCGGCACATCATTTTCGTCGTAAGCGAAGGTGACCTGAGTCTTTCCGTCGGGACGGAGCGAAGGCACGATACCTTCCTTGCGGACGTGGGTAAGACGGCGCGAAAGGTGGTGGGCCGTCGAAATCGGCAGCGGCATAAACTCTGGAGTTTCATTCGTTGCGTAGCCAAACATGAGGCCCTGATCACCAGCGCCATACTGGTCATCATCCTCAAACGTCCCCGAACGTACCTCTGTGGAGGCGTCGACGCCGGCCCCGATCTCCTGGGACTGTTCACCAATGGCCACGTTGACGCCACAGGTGTGGCCATCAAAGCCCACATCGGAAGAGGTAAAACCGATCTCTACAAGGGTCTTGCGGACGATCTGTGGGATTTCAACATAACCGGAGGTGCGCACCTCGCCCACGACGTGGACTTGGCCCGTCGTCACGAGAGTCTCCACAGCGACGTGGGCGTCAGGATCTTCCTCCAGGAGGGCGTCAAGAATGGCGTCTGAGATCGCGTCACAAATCTTATCCGGATGACCTTCTGTCACGGATTCGCTAGTAAAAAGGCGCACCGCCTGAGCAGCTTTATCAGTCACAAATCTTCCTTAAACTAATTCCGCGCGCCGTGGGCAGGACTTCGCCTCACCCACGCCTCGGCTGTTAACACCGCCCCATCGTAGACCAAGCGGTCTATAACTGCAAGAACGAGCGCTACTTTTCCAACAATTCATTCACCGCATCAAGAATCTGTGCGGCCACAACTTGCTTTGAGCCCGGGGCAACCACCACTGGGTCGGAAGAGCGACGAAGGATCCACCCGGCACTCGTGGCTTGGCCAAAGACCTTGCCCTCTCCGACCTCATTAGCCATGAGCACATCGCAGCCCTTCTTCACAAACTTCTGCTGGGCATACTCGAGCACGCTAGTAGTCTCATCACCAGTCTCCGCAGCAAAGCCAACGATGATTGCCTCGCGCTTAACTTCACCATTCTCACGCCGCTGCACCAGACCCTTGAGTATATCCGGGTTCTCCACGAGCTCAAGGCTGGCCAAGTCCTCGTCTGCTGCGCCCTTCTTCATCTTCGAATCCGCCACGGACGCGGGACGGTAGTCGGCAACAGCCGCGGCCATGATAATGATGTCGGCATCGGCAGCTTCGCTATTCATCGCCTCCTGCATATCCCGCGTCGATGTCACGCGCACCACGGAAGCGCCTGCAGGGATGGGAAGCGCTTCAGTGTTTCCAGCAACAATAGTGACATCCGCCCCGCGTTGCGCAGCGATCTCCGCCAAGGCAAAACCCTGGCGTCCAGAAGAACGGTTGCCAAGGTACCGCACTGGATCGAGGTTCTCTTGGGTACCTCCGGCAGAGATCACAACCTTCCGGCCCTGCCAATCATGCTCCACGCGATGCCCCGCGATAATCGTACGAGCAAACTCCGCTATCTGCTCTGGATCCGGCAGGCGGCCGGCACCCGTATCGGTGCCGGTGAGTCGGCCATGCGCCGGCTCCATCACGGTGATACCGCGCCGGCGGAGCGTTGCCACATTGTCCTGGGTTGCCGGGTTCAGCCACATCTCCGTGTGCATGGCGGGGGCAATGATGACGGGGCACGTAGCAACCAGCACGGAAGCGCTCAAAAGATCATCAGCGCGGCCACAGGCCAACCGGGCGATAAGATCCGCGGTGGCAGGAGCGATGACGACTGCATCAGCCTGCTGCCCCAAGGAAACGTGTTGGACCTCATCCACGGCATCAAAGACGGTTGTGGAGACCGGGTGTCCTGACAAAGCTTCGAAGGTGGCCGCCCCAACGAAGTTCAATGCGGCCTCCGTGGGAACGACGCGGACATCATCGCCCTGTTCTTTAAAATCCCGAATAAGGTGACACGCCTTATAGGCAGCAATGCCGCCTGCCACGCCGATAAGGATTCGGCGGCCCCCTGCGGGCTTGGTCGACGCAGGTCTCAACTCTGAACTATCTGGGGTTTTCTGTACGTCCTTCACTCGGCCGATAGTACCCAAGACACAGCAAACCCACCGAAGCGCCTAGAGAGACACTTGGGTGGGTTTAGATTCAGAATGGCGCTAAGGCACTTTAAGAAGCTGCCTTGTTGCCTTCACGATGAGCAGGCTAGTTGCCTTCCTCGTGGTCCAGCAGGCCCGCGTCAATCTCGCGGAGGGCGATGGACAGCGGCTTCTCACCCGGTTCCGGGGTTACCAGTGGTCCGACGAACTCGAAGACGCCTTCATCCTGTTCCTGGTAGTAGCTGTTGATCTGGCGTGCGCGCTTCGCAGCGAAAATCACCAGAGCGTACTTGGACGAGACCTTGCCCAGCAGTTCATCAATCGGCGGATCGGTAATACCCGTCGGCGGATCGAATACTGGCTCCGGCTTCACGGCCTCAGAATTGGCAGGTGTGGTCACGTTGGTCACATGCACCTTTACTGTTGGTAGATGGTCAAAATCGTGGTCTATCCACGCAGGATAGCACTAATTGCAGCAACGGCCTCATCGAGATCTTCATTCACAACGATGTGGTCGAATTCCTTTTGCGCGGCAAGTTCCGTCTCTGCAGTATGCAGTCTGCGGTCAATGACATCCTGCGGTTCGGTCCCGCGCCCAGTTAGGCGCTCAACCAGAACTTCCCAGGATGGTGGGGCGAGAAACACGGTTTCCGCCTCCGGCATCGCCGCCTTCACGTTGCGGGCGCCTGCAAGATCAACCTCCACCAACACCGGACGGCCGGCCACCATCGCTTCCTGCACCGGCTGAGCCGGCGTCCCGGAGCGCTGCAAACCACCGTGGATCTCAGCCCATTCGAGCATGTCACCGGCGTCAATGTGTTCTTGGAAAGCCTCCGGGGAGACAAAGAAGTAATCCACCCCATCAGTCTCGCCGGGGCGGGGTTGGCGCGTCGTCATTGAGACGCTGAAGTAGAGGTTGTCAACATCATCACGCAGGCGCGAAACCACAGTGGACTTACCCACAGCGGACGGCCCGGCCAGAACGACCAGGCGCCCGCGTGCAGTTTCGTCAGCCATTGTGTTAATTACTCGCCGTAGCCGAAACGCTCGAGCAGGGCGCGGCGCTGACGGTCACCCAGGCCGCGCAGGCGACGGGTCTGAGCAATCTCCAGGTCCTCCATGATTTCCTTGGCCTTGACCTTGCCAACCTTCGGCAGAGCCTCGAGGAGAGCGGAGACCTTGGTCTTGCCGATGATCTCGTCGGTCTCGGCCTTCTCCAGAACTTCCTGCAGGTTGGTCTCGCCGCGCTTCAACGCAGCCTTGAGCTCAGCGCGAGCCTTGCGGGCCTCAGCGGCCTTTGCGAGAGCTTCTTTGCGCTGCTCATCTGTCAACTTGGGAAGGGCCACGGGTTTCCTCCGATTTCATTAGTACGAACATTGTCATCTGATGGCTAGCACCAGAATCTCGGCTCACGGTGGGAAGATTTCCCCAGCGCGGGATAGCTTTTGCTACCTCCACGAACCGACTTCTGGCAATCCTAGCACTGGTCTGTACGCGGTGACGCAACGCGGCCCCTTTCATTTAAAGGTTCCTGCACGTCAACGCACATGCCTTAAACAAAATACCAGGTAAACAGCGCTCCTGTTAATCCAGCACGCCGCTACCTGGTCTGAGTATTAGTCCCGGAACTCCGCCGCCGTATCCACTACGGCTTTCCGCAGGTCAGAGACATTAGGCCCCTGCGAAAGAATGGCCCTGGAGACGTTAGCAAAGCCCAGTTCAGGCGCCGCTGCGGTAAGTTGCCTAACATCTGCCGGCGTCGCGCCCTGGGCGCCGACTCCCGGCAGCAGCACTGGACCGTTTAATTGGTCTAATGCAGGCGGAGCCTCCAACGTCGCGCCCACGACCACGCCGAGAGCACCCACGGTGTTGTCTGGCCCAGCCGCAGACGCATTGCGCTGCGCAAGCTCATCGACGACTCGTTGCGCCAGGCTGCGGCCGTCGACACTCAACGACTGCAACGCCACGGCCTCCGGGTTGGAGGTCGCCGCAAGGACAAAGACCCCTCCTCCAGTGTCCTCCGCTAGGTCGAAGACTGGACTCAAAGCGCCCACACCAAGGTAGGGCGAGACCGTCACAGCATCAGAACGCAGCGGCGAGTCCTCCCCTAGCCAGGCTTGCGCGTAGCCCGCCATGGTGGAACCGATGTCTCCGCGCTTCGCGTCCGCTAGGCTCAGACAGCCCTGCTCGCGGAGCCCCGCGAGGGCCTCCTCGAGTACTGCGAAGCCGCGCGAACCGAAACGCTCAAAGAAGGCCACCTGCGGCTTCACCACCGCCGCGGTCTCCGCGAAAGCCTCTACACAGCGCAGCGTAAACGTGCGCAGACCATCCACATCAACCGACAGGCCCCAGGCTTCCAGCAAGTGCGGGTGGGGGTCGATGCCCACGCACAGGCGCCCGCGCTCCGCACCGGCTGCCACGAGGCGCTCGCCGAAAGACGGCGTCGTCCTAGTTGGCTGGGTCATGCTTAAGCTCCTGCAGCGCGCGTACCTTGAGGTCTCCGCGGCGCAGGGCTTCGATGCCCTGCACGGCTGCGGTCACGCCTTGGACGGTGGTCACCAGTGGAACACCCACGGATACCGCAGCGGCGCGGATGTCATAGCCATCGTGACGGGCGCCGGCGGAGCCTGCCGGGGTGTTGAGGATGAGGTCGACCTTGCCGCCGAGGATCTGGTCCACGATGGACTCCTCACCCCCCCCAGCTTCCGAGACCTTCCGGGCCACCTCGCACTCGACGCCGTTGCGGCGCAACATCTGCGCGGTACCGGCAGTGGCCACGATGGTGTAGCCCATGTAGGCCAGGCGCTGAATCGGGAAGATAAGGGTGCGCTTATCGCGGTTGGCCACGGAGACGAACACGGTGCCCTCGGTGGGCAGCTCACCGAAGGCGGCCATCTCACCCTTGGCATAGGCGGCACCGAAGTTATCAGCCAAGCCCATCACCTCGCCGGTGGACTTCATCTCTGGAGAAAGCAAGGTATCCAGCAGCTGGCCGTCGGGGCGACGGAAGCGGTTAAACGGCAGCACGGCTTCCTTGACCGCAATCGGGTGCTCCAGCGGCAGGGAACCACCGTCGTAAGTGGACGGAATGATGCCTTCCTCGCGCAGCTCCGCAATGGATGCACCCAGCATGACGCGTGCGGCAGCCTTAGCCAGCGGCACGCCGGTGGCCTTGGAGACGAAGGGCACGGTACGGGAGGCACGCGGGTTGGCCTCGATGACATAGAGAGTGTCATCCTTCAGGGCGTACTGAACGTTCATCAGGCCCTTGACGCCGATGCCGTGCGCTAGGCGACGCGTCGACTCCCGCACCTTCTCAATATCCTCCGGCCCCAGCGTCATCGGCGGCAGCGCACAGGAGGAGTCACCGGAGTGGATACCTGCTTCCTCGATGTGCTCCATGACTCCGCCGAGGTAGACCTCCTCGCCGTCACACAGCGCGTCGACGTCGATCTCAATGGCGTTATCTAGGAAACGGTCGACCAAGACTGGGTGATCCGAGGTGATCTCGGTAGCGCGCTCGATGTAATCGCGCAGCGAATCCTCGTCGTAGACGATCTCCATGCCGCGGCCACCCAGCACGTAGGACGGGCGGACCAGCACCGGATAGCCGATATTCGAAGCGACCTGGCGGGCCTCCTCAAAGGAGGTAGCGGTGCCGAAGGCCGGTGCAGGCAGCTCGGCTTCGGCAAGCACCTTGCCGAATTCACCGCGGTCCTCGGCCAAGTCGATGGCAGCGGCCGAGGTTCCCACGACCGGAACGCCGGCAGCCGTTAGGCGCTCAGCCAGGCCCAGCGGGGTTTGGCCACCCAGCTGAACGATGACGCCGGCAACTTCACCACAAGCGGCCTCCGCGTGGTAAACCTCCATGACATCCTCGAAGGTCAGCGGCTCGAAGTAGAGACGATCGGCGGTGTCATAGTCAGTCGACACCGTCTCCGGGTTGCAGTTAACCATGACCGTCTCGTAGCCCTCACGGGAAAGCTCGAGGGCGGCGTGCACGCAGGAGTAATCAAACTCGATGCCCTGGCCAATACGGTTCGGGCCGGAGCCTAAGATGATGACCTTGCCCTTGGTCTTCTCGCTGCTCTCGCGCACCTCGGACTCAGCGTTCGGGTCCATTTCATAAGCGCTGTAGTGGTACGGGGTCTGGGCTTCAAACTCGCCCGCACAAGTATCAACGGTCTTGTACACCGGGCGAATGCCCAAAGACCAGCGCAGGGAGCGCACGCCATCCTCACCGGCGAACTCTGGGCGAAGAGCCGCGATCTGGGCGTCGGACAGGCCAAAGACCTTAGCGCGGCGCAGTAATTCAGCGTCCAGGACTGGCGCGCTCACGAGCTCCTCGCGGAACTCAACAAGCGCCTCAAGCTCGGCGAGGAACCACGGGTCGATGTGCGAGTGCTCGTGCAACTGCTCCACCGTGGCACCGAGACGCAGAGCCAGCTCGACATCGTAGATGCGGCCCTCGGTCGGACGCTCCAGGTCCTTGAGAACGGCCTCCACGTCCGTTACGCGCTCCCCAGCGAAGTACTCATCCGGCTTGGTCCAGAAACCAGAAGGCTTGCCCTCCAGCGAGCGCATGACCTTGTTCAGGCCGGAAATATAGTTGCGGCCGATACCCATGGCCTCGCCCACAGACTTCATCGTGGTGGTCAGAGTGTCATCGGCGCCCGGGAACTTCTCAAAAGCAAAGCGCGGGGCCTTGACGATGACGTAGTCCAGAGTCGGCTCGAAGGCCGCCGGGGTCACGCCAGTGATGTCGTTGCGTACCTCATCCAGGGTGTAGCCAATCGCCAGCTTGGCTGCCAGCTTGGCAATCGGGAAACCGGTGGCCTTAGAGGCCAGCGCGGAGGAGCGGGACACGCGCGGGTTCATCTCAATGGTGATGATGCGGCCGTCATCCGGGTTTACAGCGAACTGGATATTGCAGCCGCCGGTGTCGACGCCGACCTCGCGGATGATGGCGATACCCTGGTCGCGCATCTTCTGGTACTCGCGGTCAGTGAGGGTCAATGCCGGGGCCACGGTCACGGAGTCACCGGTGTGGACGCCGAGGGCGTCGACGTTCTCGATGGAAGCGATGACCACAACGTTATCATCGCCGTCACGCATGAGCTCGAGCTCGAACTCCTTCCAGCCCAGGATGGACTCCTCGATGAGGACGTTCGCCTCGGGCGAGGCAGCCAAGCCACCGCCGGCAATGCGCTCAAGGTCCTCTTCGTTAAAGGCCAAGCCGGAGCCCAGGCCGCCCATGGTAAACGATGGGCGTACAACGACCGGGAGGCCAAGCTCGGAAACGGTCTCGTGGACCTCCTCCATCGTGTGGCAAACACGGGAGCGCGCGGATTCGCCACCGATGGAGGCCACGATGTCCTTGAATTTCTGACGATCCTCGCCGCGCTCAATGGCGTCGATATCAGCACCGATGAGCTCGATATCGTACTTCTTGAGGATGCCCAGGCGGTCCAACTGTACCGCGGCGTTCAGAGCGGTCTGGCCGCCCAGGGTTGCCAGCACGGCGTCGATGGGGTTGCCCTCTTCCTTTTCCTTCTGGAAGATCTTCTCGATGAACTCGGGCTCGATGGGCTCCACATAGGTGTGGTCGGCGAACTCCGGGTCCGTCATGATCGTTGCCGGGTTGGAGTTAACCAGCGTGACGCGCAGGCCTTCCTCCTTGAGCACGCGGCAGGCTTGGGTGCCGGAGTAGTCGAACTCGCAGGCCTGACCAATAACAATCGGACCGGAGCCGATAACCAGGACGTGATTGATGTCGTTGCGCTTTGGCATGTGTTTCTTCTTCCTTTTCCTGGTTGCGTTCTACTTGTTCGGGGACTTTTCAGTCATGAGCTCGATGAACTGGTCAAAGAGCGGGTTGGCATCGTGTGGGCCGGCGGCGGACTCAGGGTGGTACTGCACGGAGTACGCCATGCCATCCTTGAGCGCAACACCTTCGATGGTGTTGTCGTTGAGGCAGGTGTGGGAGACCACTGCCGGGCCGAAGTCGGTATCGAATTCCTCGCCGGCCGGGTCTTCCTTGCCCGAGGGGCTGGCCAAAGCAAAGCCGTGGTTCTGGGAGGTGATATCGATCTTTCCGGTCAGCTGGTTGCGCACCGGAACGTTGATGCCGCGGTGGCCGAACTTCAGCTTGTAGGTGTCCATACCCAGCGCACGGCCGAGGATCTGGTTGCCAAAGCAGATGCCGAAGAAGGGGTACTTAGCAGCAAGGATGTCGCGCACGATGCCGACCATGGTGTCAGCGGTAGCCGGGTCGCCCGGACCGTTGGAGACAAACACGCCGTCTGGGTTGTACTGCTTGATCGTCTCGAACGGGGTGTTGGCGGGAACCACGATGGTCTCGATGCCGCGCTCGGCAAAGTGCTTCGGGGTGGCGGTCTTGACTCCCATGTCATAGGCCACGACGGTAAAGCGCTTCTCCCCTACGGCTGGGAAGGTATAGACCTCATCGGTCGAGACTTCTTCGGACAGGTCAAGGCCGGCCATGGAAGGTTGGTTCTTGACCTCAGAGACGAGCTCCTCGACGTCCCGCTCAGCCGCCTCGCCCGAAAAAATACCGGCCTTGATGGAGCCATGATTGCGCAGGTGGCGCACCAAAGTGCGGGTATCGATTCCCCCAATACCGATGATTCCCTGCTTCTCCATCTCCTCCGGCAGGGAGCGGGCGGCACGCCAGTTGGAAACGCGGCGGGCCAGATCACGGATAACTAGGCCGGCAACCCAGATCTTGTCGTCATGGGACTCGTTGTCCTCATCGTTCCAGCCCGTATTGCCAATCTGCGGCGCAGAGGCGACGACGATCTGGCGGTGGTAAGACGGGTCCGTCATGGTCTCCTGGTAGCCCGTCATGGCGGTGGTGAAGACGGCCTCGCCCAGAGTCGTACCGGTGGCGCCGAAGCCGAAGCCTCGGAAGGTGCGGCCATCAGCGAGGACCAGGATGGCGGGGGTGGTGGTAGTGGAAGTCACTGTGTGTTGAACCTTTCAGTGAATTTTCTCGGTGAAGGGTTGGTTGTGTTGGGGACGTGCGTTGGTTACTTAAGTGTCGAGCAACTCTGATTGTCGATTATCCCGATTACTTGGCCGCCTCGCTGGCGCTTTCAGCCGCTAGGTCGTAGGTCACCGCGCCACGCAGGATGGTGTAGGCCACGCGTGCACCGAATTCCTCCCCCTCATAGGGGTTGTTCTCCGACTTCGAAGCCAGACGCGTGGAATCCGATACCCACTTGTGCTTGGGATCGACGATGGTGAGGTTGGCTGGCTCGCCCACCGCAATCGGGCGGCCATGACCAGGCAGGCGAGTAATCTCTGCCGGACGCTCCGACATGACGCGGGCGACGAAGCGCCAGTCGGCCAGGCCGGTGGCGACGAAGAGCTTGGCGATGACCGCCAGGGAGGATTCCAGTCCCAGCATGCCTGGCTTAGCGTGCTCGAACTCGACACACTTGTCTTCGCTGCCGTGCGGAGCGTGGTCTGTGGCCACGACGTCGATAAGCCCGTCAAGCAAGGCCTGGCGCAGGGCCAGGGCGTCGGATTCCTCGCGCAACGGTGGGTTGACGCGGTAGACGCCGTCGTAGGTCACCAGCTTGTCATCGGTCAGCAGCAGGTGGTGCGGGGTCACCTCGGCGGTCAGCGGAATGCCCTGTTCCTTGGCCCACTTGAGCAGCTCCACGGTGCCCTTCGTCGAAGCGTGGCAGATGTGCATGCGGTTGCCGTAATCACGCGCGAGTAGGGCGTCGCGGGCGACGATGGATTCCTCAGCGACGCGCGGCCAGCCGCGCAAGCCCAGGCGGGCCGCAACCTCGCCCTCGTGGGCGCTAGCGCCTTCGGTCATGCGGTGGTCCTCTGCGTGCTGGGCCAGCAGGACGTCAAGGCCCTTGGCGTACTCCAAGGCACGGCGCATGAGCTGCGGGTCTTGGACGCACTTGCCGTCATCAGAGAACATGCGCACCTTGGCGTCCGAGCGGGCCATCATGCCAAACTCGGTCAGGGTCTTGCCCTCGAGGCCCTTCGTGATGGAGCCGACCGGATGGACGTCGCACAGGCCACGTGCCTGGCCCTTGGCCCAGACGGACTCGGCGATGATGGGCTGGTCCGTCACCGGTGAGGTGTTGGCCATGGTGAACACGGCGGTAAAGCCGCCCTTGGCGGCAGCGCGCGAGCCGGTTTCGATGGTCTCGGTGTCCTCGCGGCCCGGCTCACGCAGGTGAACGTGCATGTCCACCAGCCCTGGCAGCAGCACGTTGCCGCCACCGTCGATAGTGCGGTCCACCTCAACTGCCGGGGTCACGGCCCCGGCGTCCCTGGCGTCCCCGGCATCGGCGGCGGTGCCGATGGCCTCGATAACGCCATCCTTGATCAGGATGCTGGTGGGTTCGCCCTCGCCATAAGGGCGGACGTTGGTGATGAGCAAGGTGCCCGCCGCAGGAGCCGAGAGCACGCCGGTGTCTGGATAAATAGTCATGGTTTCTGAAAAGCTCTCCTCGTTGGTATGTGAGATAACTCGATTTAGATACCGGCGTTCTCGCCGTTCGTCAGCAGCGTAAAGAGGGTGGCCATGCGCACATGGACACCGTTGTTGACCTGCTGGAGCACTGCGGTGTCGTCAAAGTCGGCCACGGCATAGTTGATCTCCATGCCACGAACCATGGGGCCCGGGTGCATGATGATGGCATCCTTCTTCATGGCCGCGGCGCGGTCCTTGGACAGCCCGTAGAGGGAGGCGTATTCGCGGTGCGAGGGGAAAAAGCCACCATTCATGCGCTCTGCCTGAACGCGCAGCATCATGACGACGTCCGCCTCCGGCACCTCGGCGTCGAAGTCATGGGAAACCCGTACCGGCCAAGTGTCCACGCCGAAGGGCAACAGTGTCGGCGGAGCGACGAGCGTGACCTCGGCTCCCAGGGTGGACAACAGGTCCACGTTGGAGCGCACGACGCGGGAGTGCAGGCAATCACCAACGATGGTGACTTTCAGTCCCTCAAAGCCGGTGCCTGCAGCGGAGCGATCCGCTCCTAGGTGCAGGCGCTGGCGCATCGTGACGGCGTCGAGAAGCGCCTGCGTGGGGTGCTGGTGAGAGCCATCGCCGGCGTTGATGACGCTCGGCCCCTGCCCTTCAGGTGCCACCCAGCCGGCGAGCTGCTGCGCAGCACCCGAGGAAGGGTGGCGCATGATGATGGCATCTGCGCCGATCGACGTCAAAGTCAACCCGGTGTCCTTGAGGGACTCACCCTTCTTGACCGAAGACGTAGACGCAGACAAGTTAATGACATCAGCCGACATCCACTTACCCGCCGTTTCGAAAGAAGAACGGGTGCGGGTGGAGTTCTCATAGAACAAGGTGAAAACGGTGCGCCCGCGCAGCGTGGGCAGCTTCTTGACTTCGCGGCCTTCGAGGGCTTCCCGGAAACGGTCGGCCTCATCCATCAGCCCAAGGATCTCCTCGGCGCTATGGTCGGCGATATTAATGAGGTGCTTCATTTATGCCTCCTTGCCGGGCTGTGCAGTGAAGCGGGTAAGAACGACGGCATCCCGGCCATCGATGTCAGCGTTGTACACGGTGACGTCCTCGTCGCGCGCGGTGGGGATATTCTTGCCCACGTAATCAGCACGGATGGGGACCTGGCGGTGCCCACGGTCCACGAGGACTGCGAGTTGGATGATGTCGGGACGGCCGATGTCCGCGAGGGCATCGAGTGCGGCGCGGATGGTGCGGCCGGAGTATAAGACGTCGTCGACAAGAATCACGGTGGCGCCGTTAATGCCGCCGTCAGGCACCGTCGTAGGCTGCAATGCACGGTGCGGGCGGGCATAGAGATCATCGCGGTACAACGTGATGTCTAGGGAGCCCCAAGGAACCTCCACCCCGGAGAATTCCTCAATTTTTTCGGCAAGGCGCTGTGCCAAAGGCACGCCACCAGAGGGAATGCCTAAGAGCAGGACTCGAGGGGAATCACTCGAATCTAGCGCCGTCTTTTCAATGATCTGGTGCGCGATGCGTGCGACAGTGCGCGCGACGTCTTTCGAGCTCAACAGCTCGTTGGACTCCGCGTGGGTGCCGGTTTCACTCATCGTGACCTCCTTCCCCGCCTCACGGTGCGGTCTTTAAAGGATGTCGGACAATGGTTAAAAGGACTTGTCTATGCTTGAAAGCCAGCACTAACCATAGCACTCTTCAGGCGTGCTGTGTACGCCCTCGCACCCCGAATCTTTTGAGGCAGGTCCCTAGACAGTGAGTTTTACTACCCAGCACGTTGTTCCAGCCCCGCGCGAAGAGGTTTGGCAATGGCACACCCGCCCGGGAGCGCTCGCGCGCCTCACCGCGCCTTTCGGTTTCATGACTCCCCTGCAGCAGGCCGAGTCATTAGCTGATGGGACTTCTATCTTGGGGTTTCCTGGTGGTTTGAAATGGGTCGCCCGGCATGATTTGAGTAGGTACCAGCCGCGGCGTTCTTTCGCTGATGTCTGCATCAACGCCCCCTTCCGTTCGCTGGCCAATTGGCGCCACGAACACGTCTTTGAAGACCACCCAGAGGGCACGCTCATCACCGACAAGGTGGACACCCGCATCCCCACGGGGGCAGTGGAATCGATTTTTGCCTACCGGCAGCAGCAGCTCATTGAGGACTTTCGCTTTGCTCAGCGGCTGGGTGCTCTCAACGCCGAGCCCCGCACAATAGCAATAACTGGTACGCACGGCACGGTAGGCACTGCTGTGGCCGCACAGCTCGGCACCTTGGGCCACACCGTCATTCCGCTCGTGCGCTCTAAACCAGGTGCCGGCGAGCGCCTGTGGCGGCCTACTGTGCCCGCCAAAGATTTGCTGGACGGCGTTGATATCCTCATCCACCTGGCCGGCGAGCCGATTTTCGGGCGCTTTAATACCGCGCACAAGGAAGCTATTCGGGATTCACGTGTAGGCCCTACTCACCTGCTGGCGCAGCTGGCGGCCGAGACTCCCTCCGTGACTGCGATGGTCTGTTCTTCCGCTATCGGTATCTACGGCCCGGACCGGGGCGATGAAGAACTGACCGAAGGCTCGGAGCGCGGTGAGGGCTTTTTGGCCGATGTCGTGACGGCGTGGGAGGATGCTTGCGCGCCGGCACGTGAGGCCGGGAAACGAGTGGTGAACCTGCGCACCGGCATCGTGCAATCTGCCAACGCGGGAATCCTGCCGCTGCTGCGGGCGCTGTTTTCTACTGGACTGGGCGGCTCATTTGGCAAGGGCAGCATGTGGAATAGCTGGGTTGCGCAGGATGATCTCTCAGATATGTTTGTCCGCGCCGCCCTCGACCCTGCCTGGAGCGGTGCCATCAACGCAGTCTCCCCCACCCCGGTGCTCAATCGCGACTATGTAGATGCCCTCGGCTCACTCCTTCACCGGCCGACCGTCATCCCCATTCCCAGCCTCGGTCCGACGCTACTGCTGGGTAAGGAAGGTGCGCGGGAGCTGGCACTGGCCAACCAAAAGGTCCTACCCACGCGCGCGGAAGCGCTGGGCCACACCTTCCGCTACCCCGACATCGCTCCAGCGCTCGCCCACGAGCTCGGTGGCGAAAAACTCGTCGAGGCCCCCACCTGCGCACCCGGGGAAGACGGCTCCGGTAGTGTCGGGGCCGGAAATGATTAAGAAAAATGTAGCGAAGTGAGTAGAAGAATTGACGGACACCACTAACCATGACCACGCGCAGCAGCGCCAGCTGCAGCCTGACACACCCATCGAAGAAGTCAGCCTCGAGCGCATAGCGGAAATCTTTGAGTCAGAAGGCTTGGAATACCGCATCGAAGAGCAGAAGACTCAAGACGGCCAAACGGTCAACCTCTTGCGCACCGGCTTCTCCAACGCCGCCATCGCCTTCCAGCTCGTGGGTTCCTCCCTCATCGTCGATTCCGTATGGCGCGGCTCTGTCCCCGCCTCCGAAGGCCCTGCGTTGCTCATGCACATCAACGCATGGAACCAGGACCACTTCACGCCGACGTTCCGCTTCTTCGAAGCGCCAGACAACGCTTTGGCGGTCTCCGGTGCACGCGATCTGGACGTGACCCATGGTGCATCCCGCAACCAGCTCGGCGCGTTCGTCATGTCCACCCTGGATGCTGTGTTGCAATCCTTCGAGTGGATGGAACAGCAGTACCCGCAGCTTGTCACCTGGAAGGAGCACAACCATGACTAATCCGACAACGCCTACCGCCGAGGATCCGCACGCACTGCCGGAGGTCACCCTCGACCGCATCATCGAGGCGATGAAGACCTTCGACATCGAACTCGAGCCGGTCACCGGTCGCGACGACGCCGCGACCGCTAATCTCAACGGTCTGCCGTGCATGTTCGCCGTCCTGGAGAGCGTTGCTATCGTGCGCTGCGATGTTCCGACGGACGTCAACTATGCCAAGGCAGACGCAGGTCTTTTCTTGGCCGCTAACCAGATCAACTCCGTGGCTATGGGGGCACGCGCCGTCATTGCTGACTTCGATGGCATGCTGCTCGTACGCACCGAGGCTGACATTCCTTGCGCGGCCGGAATGACCGATGAACAACTCGCGGCCGCACTGCGCGCCTCTGTGGACGGCGTCATCAACGCCCAGAACGCCATGGTCTCCGCTGCCGAAGAAATGGCCAAGCTCGGTTCCGAGTCAGCCGCGCAGGCGGGCGAGGGGGCCGAGGGTGCTCAGGGTGAGCAGCAGTGACCGATCTCCACGTGGTTGAGCCGGTCACCATCGACCGGTTGGCGCAGTTGTGCGAGCTTATCGCCGCCGACTATGCACTCATCGAGGCAACCCCAGAGCCAGAAGACGACGCTGACACTGGCGCCGACAGTGCCGATTCCGCGCGCCGCGTGCTGCAGACCGGTGTCCCCCATATCGCAGTGCACTGTGAGCTCGACGCTGAAGGCGAGGTACTCAGTGCCTTCGCCTCGTGGGAGGGCACTCTTCCAGCACACCTCGAACCGGAGGTAGCCGCCGTGGTGGCGGAGCTGAACTGGGCCAGCGTTGCGCCCACCCTGAACTTCCTCGTAGAAGAGGATGCGAAGGGTAACGCGGAGATCCACCTAGGCGCCAACCGCGCCATGGGCGTGGGCGAAGGCCTCTCCTTGGCTCAGCTCGGCCATTTCCTGCTGAGTTCACTGGCCAGCTTCGCTGAGATCTTCGACGTCGTGGCACAGCGCTTCCCGCAGGCTGTCACCTGGGATAAGGAGGAGCAAGCATGAGCCAGGACCCACATCAGAACCAGAATGCATCCGGCAGTTCCGATCCTTTCGACATTCTCTCCGGGTCACCGCTGGCCGCCGTCGGCCGGGACCGCGTGTTGAGCGTGCTCAACGGCGCCGAGCTGGATATGGCAGCCACCGCGCACCCAGAAGATGCGACAACCGCAGTTGCCCGCCTCAACGACCTTGACTGGGTCATCACCGTGGAAGAGGGCCTCGTGCGCATCGAGAGCGTGCTGTCCACACAGCTCAATGCGGAGATGCTCCCCATCTTCCATGTGCTCTGCAACGAGTTCAATTCCGGTGCTTTCGATGGGCGCGCGCTCGTTGGTTTAGCTGAGGATGAGGTTGAGCTGCGCGGTGATGCGTGCTTCGTCACCACCGCTGGTCTGAACGAGGACCAGCTCTTTCACGCGCTCAACCTCGGTATCATCAACGCGCAAGAAGCGCTGCTGTCTGTTCTGGATGCGTTTAACGCCGCCGCCCGCGAGCTGGCCAGCGACGTCGATGGCACAGAGAGCGACTAGCTCTTAGTCAGCGTCTAGTCAGCGTCCTTAATACGCTGGCGCTCGACTTCCGGATCAAAGTCGGGCGCCGGCCATTCCAGATCTAGGTGGCGCAGGAGATCCACGATGAGAAACTTCAGCGCCATCCGGGCATACTTCTTGTTATCGGTAGGAATGACGTACCAGGGCGCGTAGTTTTCATCCGTGCGCTGAATAGCATCCTCGTAGGCCGACATGTACTCATCCCAATAGGCGCGCTCCTCCACATCAGCCGGGTCGTATTTCCAGAACTTATCTTCCCGCTCCGTGCGCTCCAGCAGATTTTCCTTCTGGGCTTCCTTGGACAAGTGAAGGAAGATTTTAATGACCTTGACTCCCCTGGCCGTTAATTCCAGCTCATAGTCACGGATGGCCTCGATGCGCCGATCCACCTCTTCTTCATCCACCCACTCGTGCACGCGCTGAATGAGGACATCCTCGTAGTGGGAGCGGTCAAAGGCCACGATTTGTCCCGGCTGCGGGTCATGTTTGCGGATGCGCCACAGGAAGTCATGCTCTAGCTCCTCTTCGGTGGGTTTACCGAAGCCGACGGTCGTGGTTCCTTGCGGGTCGAAGGTGCTCAACACGTGGCGGATAGCACCGCCCTTGCCCGAGGTATCCATGCCCTGCAGGACGATAAGAACCGCTGGGGCGTCCTCACCATAGCTGCGACCGTTGGCAAACAGCCGCTCTTGCAGCTCATAGAGCTCGTCATCGTACTTGGAAAAGCGCGCATCAAGCTCGTCTTTGTCACCGTCAAAGCCTGGCGTTGCCGAGGCATCAACCGAGTCAATCTGAAAATTTTTGCCAGCACGCAGGGAGAGCGCGTCCTCAATCTTGAATTTCGCCATGGACTCCACCATACCGAGATGCTGTTTAAGCACCCAGGGTAAAAAGGCCTCGCAGCAATGCGCTGAGCGCTCCTAGGCTGGCCAGCCACAGTGATAGCTTATGGGCCTTGTCCCGAGAGACGCGCCCAGCAATCTTCTTTCCTAAGAGAATGCCAACGCACATTCCAATCACCCCGCAGGGCCACACCAGCCAGTGCAAACCGTCAAAGCCGCCGGAGCCCAGGAAGTACTTCGTGAGAACCGAAGACAATCCACCGATGACAAAGCAGGGCTGCAGGGTCGGCGCGAGAACCTCCTTGGGCCACCGCGCGGCCTGGGCATAGACCGTGATGACCGGGCCGGCCACGCCGGCCAGGGTATTGGTGAACCCGCCCAAAATACCCGCGGAGATGGCCGGGCCCGTGCCACTCATCTCCGGGACGAACTTGCGCCCAAAGACCACCACGGCCAGCGCAATCAATAAGGCGGCACCAACCAGAACCAACAACGCCGCAGTATCAATACGGGCGATGAGCAGCGCCGCCGGAATTGAGCCGAGGACCATGAAAGGACCGATGCGCAGCCACTTTCCCCAGTCCACATTCTCACGCATCGAATAGGTCGTGAGGATGGCATTGAGGCAGGCCAAGACGTTGATGACCATGATGCCTTCGACGGGGCCGAGGAAAAGCGTCAGGATGGGCCCACCAATGAGGCCCAGGCCCATGCCGGAGACTCGCTGCAAGCACGAGCCAGCGATGACGGTAAGGAGGACAACGAGGGGTATTGCCAGTACAGACATATCCCTTTAGCCTCGGTAGCGTTCCATCACTGCGGCAGCCACATGATCCGGGAACATACCCGTAACATCACCGCCGTACTGCGCCACCTGCTTGCACAGCGAAGAAGAGATATATCCGTATTTCTCATCCGTGAGCAAAAAGACGGTATCGATTCCGGAAAGGCGCCGGTTCATCTGCGCCATCGGCAGCTCATACTCATAATCCAAGGAGGAACGCAAGCCCTTCACAATCGTGTCTATGCCATGGGCGCTGGTGTAATCCACCAACAATCCGCCCCACCAGTCCACCTCGATCTCCGGGGAAACGGTACGGCGAATAAGGTCCACGCGCTCCTCCACGCTAAACAGCCCAGAAGGCTTGTCGGGGTTTCCCGTCACCAGCACCGTGACCTTGTCAAAAAGCTCGCTGGCACGATTAAAAACGTCGACGTGCCCCAGCGTGATGGGATCGAAAGAACCGGGGCATACGGCGTGAGTCGGCATGGCTAGTCCTCCTGGGTTCCGGTGGTATCGATCTTCGAGCTATCCGCACTGCGGTGATAGATCGCCATATCAAAACGCGCGATGCCAAAGGTCCGCTTCTTAAGCTTCTGACCGGTGGGCTCAAAGCCATCTGGCCACTGTGTGTGCGGCGAGTCCACGTGGCGCTCGATGACAACTATCGCGGCATCATCCAGCACCGGCTCGATGGCGGCGAGAAGACCATCAACATCATCGAACTCATAGGGCGGATCCGCGAGCACCATGTCGAAGTAGCCGCGCGGTGCGGTGGCAAGGTATGACGAGGCTTTCATTTCTCGTACTTCCACGCGCGGGTGCTTCACCACCCCAATATTGTGGCGAATGACTTTCACGGCCGCGGCATTATTCTCCACGAGGACGACTTCCTCAGCGCCACGGCTAGCTGCCTCAAGGCCTAAGGCGCCGGAACCAGCAAAGAGATCCAACACGCGGGAATCAATAAACCCCCAGCGCACATTCAACGATGAGAAAAGGCCCTCGCGGGCACGGTCGGACGTGGGCCTCGTCCCAGCTACGGGCACCTTGATGGTGCGCCCGCGGGCTTCTCCGGCGATGATTCTGGTCATGGCTTCTACCCTATCTCCCCTCAGTTTCCCGCGGTGACAAGCCTAGTTCTTCTCCAAAAATCCCTGTTCATCTGCACTTAGGTTGTGCGTCAGTTCCTCCGCTAATTCAGGGTTGCGCTCGACCAACGCGGCGGCATCAGCATGCGTGCGCTCGACGATGTCCCGGTCATTGATGAGGTCCAGCAACTTCAGCGTGCGCTTCGTACCGGATTGCAGTGTTCCCAAGATATCGCCTTCGTGGCGTTGCTGTAGGTCGAGCTCAGCTAGGTCAAAACCAGATGGCGTATCCGCGATAGCTTTGATACGCCGGAAAGACTTGCTATTAGGCTCAGCCGTCGTGTGCAGCAGGCACACCGATTCATTGCCGCCGCGTCCCACGCGCCCGCGCAACTGGTGCAGCTGCGAGACTCCAAAGTTCTCCGATTCCCGGATCAGCATGACGGTGGCATTGGGAACATCGACGCCGACTTCAATGACCGTGGTGGCCACGAGGACATCAATCTCCCCGCGCGCGAAGCTCTCCATTACTTGGTCCTTATCGGGCATTTTGCCGTGGAGCATCTCCACTCGCAATCCGCGCAAGGGAAGGTTGCGCAGTTGGACCGACATGGTTTCCACACCGCCCTCTCCTTCAATCCGCGGGCAGACGATATAAGCCTGGTGACCCTTGCCTACCTCTTCACGGATGCGCTCGATGGCGCGGCGTACCCACTCCGGCTTCCATTCGGGAACCACCGCGGACAAGATAGGTTTGCGTCCACCGGGCAGCTCCTTGAGCGTCGATACCGCTAGATCACCGAACACCGTCATGGCAATCGTGCGCGGGATAGGTGTCGCAGTCATCACTAACAGGTGCGGGCTGGTTCCCTTCCGAGTTTTGGTGCGCAGGCTATCGCGCTGTTCGACGCCAAAGCGGTGCTGCTCATCCACGATGACGAGGCCCAAATCGAAGAATTCAACGCTGTCCTGGATGATGGCGTGGGTGCCAATCACGATATCGGCCTCGCCAGAGACAATCTCCAACAAAGCTTTGCGTTTCTCCGCCGTCTTCATCGAACCCGTTAGGACCGTGACGGTGACACCTTCGGGAACGCTGGCGCTAATCGACGCCCCATGCTGCGCCGCCAGTACCTCCGTCGGGGCAAGCAGTGCAGCTTGTTTTCCAGCATCAACCGCCTGCAGCATGGCACAGGTGGCAACGAGCGTTTTGCCTGAACCGACCTCACCTTGCAACAGCCGCATCATGGGCGCGGTGCCACACAGATCTGCGTCGATCTCGCCGATGACACGTCGTTGACCGTCAGTCAGCGCGAAGGGTAGCTCGCTGAGCAGCTCATCGCGGTAACCTTCCAGAATTGCCGGCATCGGGGTTGCCGTGCGCGCCTTGACATCGCGCTGACGCAAGGCCATAACTAGGCCCACCGATAGGGCCTCGTTGTACTTGAGGCGCTGGATAGCGCGCTCCGGGCCATTATCACCCGGTTCGTGGATCTCGCGCACGGCTTGATCCAGCGTCACCATCATCCGATAGTCCAGCGGCTCCGGGATCGGTGGGGTGTGCTCGAGCACTTTATGGATAGCGCCCATGATGTACCACGACGTCACCTTTCCGCTAGCCGGGTACACGGGAATCCATTCGCGCTGCAGGAAGGTCTCCAGCGAGCCGAACTGGGAGAGCTTCTTCAGCGAACCTGTCCCCTGCCCAGTAGTGCTATCCAGCAGGGACTCCTGATAGCGGCCGGGGTCGAGGATGAGAAAATCGGGGTGCTGCAAGCTGGGGTATCCCCGGAAGTATTTCAGCTTGCCGGAGAGCATGACGCGCATGCCGCGCCCCAGCACGCGCTGCACGTAGTGCGCATTGAAAAAGGAGGCCTGGACTCCGCTATCCATGTAGAGGATAAACACCACGGCTTTAGATGTGTGTTTAACGCGGAGTTCTTCGATAACGCCAGTGATGGTGACGTGATCACCATCCTCAGCACCGCCGAGGCCCACGTCCTTATTGTGGCGGATGTAGTCGCGCGGATAGTGGCTGAGCAGCTCCCCGCACGTGGTGTATCCGAAGGCGCGCTTGAAAGCCGCGGCATCCTTCTTTGCCAAGATATCCGTCAGTGCGCGGTCATCCTGCCAGCCCAGCATGGTCTACTCCACCCCAATCTCAGTGCGCAGTCCAGGCACGTGCAGAACCACGACATCAACCCCCAACTCTCGGGCTAACTCGTCTTCCTCTAGCTCAAGGCCAGTCAGCACCGTGATCTGCTCGCCGCCATAGCCCAGTTGAGTACGACATGCCGCTAGAATCCCAGCCACGTTTTCTCTATCTGGGTAGGCTACCCGCATGGAACGGGCAGCGTCCTTCATCGCGGCGAGCACGTCGTCGGTGTGCGCGGAACTCGGCGCATAAACCGAGAGCGCCGCCAGCCCGGCTACCAGGGAATCGGTCGGAATGACAGTAGCCTTGCCCGGGTCACCACCGCAGCCATTGGGCAAGAAAAGATCTCCCTCCCCGGCGCTTTGCAGTTCTTCGCCGGGCTTGACGACGTCCGCCCCCGCCTTCTCAAAAAGCTCCCGCGCTGCCTCTTCAGGCACCGCGGCAAAGATACGCCGCTGTGCTCCCCCACCACCACCAGAATCTTGGCAGCTGGCCGCCTGACCCGTCTGCGGTAGCGCTTCGAGCCGCAGGTTGCTGACCTTTCCCAGGGAATAGGCCTTTTCGATCACGGTCCCCGCCTCAGCGCTATGGATGTGCACGCTGGCGGAGGTTTCCGTCGCCCGTGCAATGACGAGACTATTGCCCAGCGGAGCCAAGGTCTCTTCGATGTCGCCCAGGTTTCCCTCAAAGAAGAAGATGGTTTCGATCTCTGCGAGCTCTTCTCCTGCCTGTGGCTCCCGCACGGCAGGCTCCTCGGAGTGAAGTAGCACCGACTCCGTCAGGGGTTGGCTGGCGGGATCGTGCCCTGTGACCTGAGTGAGCAAGCACTCGAGCAAAATTACGAAGCCGGTTCCACCGGCATCCACAACGCCGGCTTCGCGCAGGGCCGATAGCTGCGAGGGGGTCTCAGCAAGGGCCTTCCGTGCGGCCTCGACCGCTGCGAGCAAGATGCCGTGAAGCTCGGCCCCAGGCTGCTCGGCAGCCTGATTGGCGGCGATGGCCGCGGCTCGCAACACGGTAATAATCGTTCCTTCCACCGGTGCGGCAAGCGCGCGGTCCACCAAAGTGACAGCCAAGGTCAAAGCATCGGCGAGTACCGCACCGTCCACGCGCGAATCCGTCGTGGCATCGGCAACCCCCCGCAGCACTTGGGAGAGCACCATCCCCGAATTGCCGCGGGCGCCGCGCACTGAGCCGATGGCCAGGGCTTCGGCCACGTCCACCTCGCCCTTATTGGCCTCCGCCAATGCGGACTCCATGGTGTGCGCCATGTTGGATCCCGTGTCGGAATCGGGCACTGGGAAAACGTTGAGGGCATTGATCTCGGCGCGGCGGCGCTGCAGCTCCTCCACGGTTCGGGCGGCCCACTCGTGGAGGCCACGAGCATCCAACTCAGCGGGATATGACATGCTGGCTAGTCTACAAGCGCCAGTCCACCGCGGGGACGCCACGGGCCTCTAAAGCCGCATTGGCCCGGGAAAAGGGACGCGACCCGAAGAATCCACGCCGCGCTGACAGCGGCGAAGGATGCGGGGAGGTAATGCACTCTGTACCGGGCAGGAAAGCTTGGCAGGCTTGGGCATCGCGGCCCCATAGAATGGCCACGATATCGCGCCCCGCCAGTGCTCTGATGGCGGCCTCGGTAATCGCTTCCCACCCGAGCCTGCGGTGTGAACCGGCCTGGCCCGGGGCCACGGTAAGCACTCGGTTGAGCAGCAGCACTCCTTGCTCAAACCAGGCCCGTAGATCACCATCAGCGCGGCCGGGGATGCCGAGGTCGTCGCCAAGCTCGGCGTAGATATTCTTCAACGAACGCGGGGCCGGCACGCCCGATCGCGTGGAGAAGGACAAACCCATGGCATGCCCCGGCGTGGGATAGGGGTCCTGGCCCACGATGAGCACCCGCACGTCCTCGAGCGGCATAGACAGGGCGGCGAATACATTCTCGGCGGGCGGCAGGAACTCTGCGCCAATCTCGCGCTCAATGCGTGGAAGGTTTTCCTCCAGTGCCTGCCGGATGTAAGGCATCCACGAGTAGTGAATGTGAGAGGTATCAATGTGGCTCACGCGAATCCCTCCCAGCCCTCGCTATAGCGCGGCTCCTCTCCGTCAATGGTCACGCCGCTACCGCGCATCACCCGACCAATTTCCCGGAAACCGGAGGGAGGGGCCTTGTACGTGGTAGCCAACAGCGTGTGGTCCTCGCCGCCGGTTAAGACCCATTCCCAAGGATCGATATCGAGCACCGCGCCGGCGGCAGCCAGCAGCGGGTCAGGGGCAATCGCTCCACGGTCAAGGTCGATGTGCACCCCGGAACGCCCAGCTAAGTGTCCTATATCGCGCACGAGGCCATCCGAGTTATCCGTCATCGAGGTCGAACCGGTTGCCCGCGCGATGACACCACGCCCCGGGGTGAGGGAGGGAGCGCAGTGGGCGTCGACCAAAGGCCAGAATTCTTCTAACTCCGGCGGCAATGCGCGGCCATAGCGTTGCAACAGTGCCAGGCCCGCCCCGGAATACCCAATCTTGCCGTGTGCTACCAACTTCTGGCCCGCCCGGGCACCATCCAGAGTCAGCGCTGCACCACTTCCACCCAGGGAGCCTAACGCCGTGACGTTGATGACCAAGCTCTCACTGCGGGTCAGATCTCCGCCTACGAGCTCCGCGTTATATACCGCGCAGCGCTCAGCGATACCCTGCGCAATCCCCCGCACGAAGTCCACCGAGGTATCTCCCGGGGCGGCAATCGCCAGCAATGCCGCTGTAGGGCGCGCGCCCATTGCCTCAATATCCGCGAAGTTGCGCACAATGGCTTTCTGTCCGATCTCCGCGGCGGTGGACCAGTCCCGCCGGAAGTGCCGACCTTCCACCATCATGTCTGTCGCGGCCACCGTGCGCGAATTGGGTGCCGCCGGGTACAGCACTGCCGCATCGTCGCCGTTGAGCGCGCTCGGGGCTGCAGTGACAATCTCATGGATAACGTGCCGTTCACCGGCTTGATCGAGGGTATGGGACAAACCCACCGTCACGGACTCCTTTTCCTTGCGCGGGCTACACGCCACTCGTGCGCGCCGTCCGCGTTCGTTCTTCTCGGGCTATCAGCGATAGGATAAGCCCCTATGGATACCCAATTTAACCGCACCGCTATTTACATCTCACTCGGGATCTCCATCGCGATGGTCTTCGCGGTGATTTTTGGTGCCAAATACGTATTCACCAGCGCCGCGCAACAGCCAGTGGCGCTGCCTCCCACTCCCTCTGAGGCAGCGGACTCCCCCGAGTGTGCCGCTGTCGTCGATGCGCTGCCGGACAAGCTCATGGGTTACCCGCGCGTCGACTTGGTCGATCCTGCCCCGGCGGGCGCCGCCGCGTGGGCAAAGAACTCGGAGGACAAAGTAACGCTGCGCTGTGGTGTTGACCTGCCGCAGCAGTTTACCGACTACTCCCACACCGTCGAGTCCGACGGCGAATCGTGGCTACAGGTCCTCGACGCCACCCCCGGCTCCACCCTCTCGACGTGGTACAGCACCAAGCACACCCCCGCCATCGCGGTGACAACCTCCTCGGAGGAGGCCCATGATGACGCTCCAGAGGGGCTAGAAGCAGCCTTCCAGCAACTAGAAAAGAAGGCACAGAAGGCCAACCCAGCGCCGCTATCGCAGCTCAAGGCTGGACCGGATTCCATGTGTCCCGCTCTAGAAGAGGCCCTGCCGGAAACACTTGCAGAGGGCTATACGCGCCGCGCGGATGTGGGAGATAAGAACACCTGGGTTTATAGCGCACCGGGTCAGGAAGAGATTGTCGTGCGCTGCGGCGTGGCCTCTCCGGAGAACTACCGAGCAGGTGTTCAGCTCCAGCAGGTCAACGACGTCCCGTGGTTCGAAGACACCACGCTGGCGGAGGGCACCACGGCCGGCACATGGTTCGCGCTCGGCCGGGCGGAGGACCTCGCGTTGTCTGCCCCACAGGATGCTGCGAATTCCGCGCTGGTGCGGCTTAGCGACGCCCTCGTGGCAGCCACTCCCTCCCAGTAGGTGTGAGAGGCGCGGCCTACATCGTCACCCTAGGAACGCGCGAGGGCCGTCTGAATAAGGGTGTCGAGCAGCTCGGCATAACCTACCCCTTCCGCAGCAAAGACCTGCGGGTACATAGAAATCGGGGTGAAGCCGGGGAAGGTATTCACTTCGTTGATGCAGTAGGAATCATCACTGACGAAGAAATCCACGCGCGATAGGCCCGAGGCACCCAGCGCCCGGAAAGCCTCAATAGCGCGCTGTCGAAGTTCGGCGGTCAGCTCCTCACTCAACGGAGCAGGAATTGCTGCCGAGACGCCCTCGTCGATGTACTTGGCATCGAAATCATAAAAGCCTTCCTCAGACTCCGTGGTGCCCAAGAGCTTGGCGGGGACAGAGGCCTGGAGGCTGCCGTCGGGGCGTTCAAGAACTCCCACCTCCACCTCGGCGCCGCTGATTTCTGGTTCGATGAGGACCTTGTCATCGGATTCATAGGCCAGGGTTAGTGCTGCTTCAAGGTCTTCCCATGCGGAGACCTTGGACACACCGATGGAGGATCCGCCCCGCGCCGGCTTCACAAAGACGGGCAGGCCAAGGCGTTCCTTTTGGGCGTCATTAAGCGTGGCTTCCCCTGTGAGTACTTCTTGCGGCGCTACCGGAAGGCCTTCCGCGACCAGAAGCTTCTTGGTGAACTCCTTGTCCATTCCCACAGCCGAAGCCAATACGCCTGCGCCGACGTAGGGAATCCCGGAAAGTTCAAAGAGGCCCTGCACTGTGCCGTCTTCCCCATAGGGGCCGTGCAGAACTGGGACGATGACATCGACCTCTGTGTAGTGCTCGTGGCGGGTGACATTGTGGATGCGCCCACGCGTGGCAGGGTTGAGGGATAACGCCAGCTCATCGTGCAGTTCTACTTCGGGCAGCCGCCCGTCAACAATGTCGAGTCCCGCGCGGTTGCCCTGCGTCCAGGTGCCTTCCCGCGTGATGCCAATGGGCACGACTTCATACTTTTCCGGATCAAGGTGCTCCATGATTGCGCCGGCGGAAATGCACGACACCGAATGCTCGGAGCTGCGACCGCCGTACACAACGGCAACGCGCACAGGTTTCGCTTCAGTCATACCGAGCAACTTTACTCGGCTTTACTCAGCTTTCTTGGTGCGACCCATCAGAGCAACAATCATGTCGTCGACAGTCACCCCGCGGTGGCACACACCGTAGACCGCTTGGGTAATCGGCATCTCTACGTCTGCGCGCTGCGCCAACCGAAAGATGGAATCAGATGAGATAACGCCTTCCGCAACCTGCCCGTTGGTGGCGGCAGTTGCTTCCTCCAGCGTGCCACCCTGGCCGAGGCGATACCCAAAGGTGCGGTTACGCGACAGTGTCGAACTGCACGTCGCCACGAGGTCTCCCATGCCTGCTAGACCAGAGAAGGTGAACGGGTCCGCTCCCAGCTTCACTCCTAGGCGAGTAATCTCCGCGAGCCCGCGCGTGATGATGGTGGCCATGGTGTTGTTGCCTAACCCCTTACCCGCCGCCATGCCGCAGGCAAGTGCAATCACGTTTTTGCAGGCGCCGCCGATCTCCGCGCCGATGACATCGGTGTTGGTATAGGGCCGAAAATACGGTGCTGCGGCGGCATGTTGCACGGCCTCGGCACGGGCAGCATCGCTGCAGGCAATCACCGTGGCTGCTGGTTGCTCCTGGGCCACCTCCTTGGCTAGGTTGGGCCCAGAGAGGACCGCGATACGGTCGGAGGAGACACCGGCGGCGTCTGCGATAACTTCGCTCATTAGGTTGAGTGTGGCCTTCTCCACGCCTTTAGAGATCGACACCAAGGTCGCGTCCTCAGGCAAGAGTGGCGCCCACTTTTCCAGGTTTCCGCGCAGCGTCTGGGAGGGAACGCCGAAGATCACAATATCCGCGGCCTGCAGCGTTGTTGCCGGCTCTGTGGAGGCCTTAATCGACTCAGGAAGCGGGAGTTCTGGGAGGTAATCCGGATTCTCGTGGCGCGTGTTGATGGCATTCGCCAATTCCTCGCGGCGCGCCCACAAGCGGACGTCGTTGCCGGCGTCAGCAAAGACTTTTGCCAGCGTGGTTCCCCACGAGCCTGCCCCCATTACTGCCACGTTTGCCATGTGCCACCTCACTCTAGATTCCTCTGCATTGGCTTTTCCCATTAAAGCACGCCTGGCATTCCTGCACGCTCGGCGCGTAAGGCTGCATCGCGACGGCGAGTGGAGGAAGATAGAGAAGGTTGAAAGCTACCGGCGCAAAAGGAGCAGCATGCCCAAGGCAAAGAACATGCACGAGACGGACAAAGACATTCGCTCGGAAGTCTTCATTTCCGGACGCCACCAGGAGATCCCCGTCGATCCGGCAGAAGAATTCAAGCGCACGACGCTTGCCGCCGGCGCGGTTCTCTGGCGTGGCGACCCGCACGATCCGGAGGTTGCACTTATCCACCGCCCCCACTATGACGATTGGTCGCTGCCCAAGGGCAAGGTCGATCCGGGCGAATCGCTCCCCGCGACCGCCGCGCGCGAGATCTTCGAGGAAACCGGTTACTCCGTGCGCCTAGGCAAGCTCATCGGCAAGGTGGCCTACCCGGTGCAAGGCCGCACGAAGGTGGTCTACTACTGGCTGGCCCGTGTACTCGACGGTGAGTACACCCCGAATGAAGAGACCGATGAGCTGCGTTGGATGAAGATCGCCGAGGCCAGCTCATTACTCTCCTACGACGTTGATGCCCAGGTGCTAGGCAAGGCACACAAGCGTCTGCGCCTTGCGCCTACGACCCGCGTTCTTTATGTGCGCCATGCACGCGCACACCAGCGCCGCTCGTGGGAAGGCGATGATGACCTGCGCCCGCTGGATAAAAAGGGGCGCCGCCAAGCGGAGATGCTCGTGCCGATGCTCACGCCATTTCATCCGACCGCCATTTATAGCGCTCCGCCGCAGCGTTGCCAGCACACCGCTGCCCGGCTGGCCGATGAACTCGGCATGGACATCGCCGTGAATAAAGCATTCGGCGATGATGTCTTTGCTGAATCGCCCGACGACGCACGCGCCGCCTTCCAGCGCGTGGTCGACGGCGGCGGTGTTCCGGTTATCGTCAGCCAAGGGCTGACCATCCCCGGCATCATCGAGTCCTACGCGCCGAAGTTCCTTAAAAAGTCGATCGATGAGCTCAAGTTCAAGAAGGCTTCGGTATGGGTTCTTTCCTTCAACGACGGTGAGCTTACCGGGGCGGACTACTTGGCTAGCCCGCTTCCTGTGCGCTAAGTACGGCATCGCCGCCGTCTCTCAGGAACTTCAGTGCTGCCCTGCTGTCTTATTCCCACCGCGCTGCAGGGCGGCGCTGCATAGCGCGAGTGAAAAGGACCATCCCGAGCGCCCAGATCGGATAGGCGGCAAGGAAGCCGACTATGGGAATAAAGACAAGCAAGCTCGCGATGAGGGAGCAGACCAAGATAAAGAGCAGCGACTGCCCTAGATTCTCCATGACCAGGTTGAGGGCCTCTCGGAAGCAGTCCATGAGAGGCTTATCAGGGTTATCCGCCTTAATCACGGGCGCAGGCCACAGAAGCGCAAAGAGAATCAGACCAGGGAAGCCGCCCGCAATAGATCCGAGCATTACCAAAATAAAGAAGCAGGCATAGACGCCGGCGCAACCACTCAGCTGGGCAAACCTGAAGTAGTCGCGGAAGGTGACCTTCTCCCCATCTGCGATCTTCCGGGAACCATTAAAGAGGTTCGCCATCAGCCAGAAAAGATAAGCGAAGGCCACTAGCCCCATGACAACCATGAGCGGGATCCCCACGGTAGGTACCAAAGGCTCAATGTCCGTGCCGCTTTCTTCCATTGCTGCGAAGATACCGCCTACAGCGGTACTCGGAACAAGAAGAAGAGCAAAAGTGATGATCAAATGCACCAGCATGGCCAACATCCCTGGCACAGGCTGCTTCAGGTAGCCCTTGAATGATTGGCCCACAATATCCATGGCGTCGATGGGTTGGGCGGGAGCCCCGCCTGGTGGATTTCCAGCCCAGGCACCAGGCTGGCGCGCCCCGTAGCTGCCGGACTGCTGGTAACCGTAGTTCCCTGGCTGTTGATAGCCATACCCCTGATAGCCATACCCCGCGGTGTCGTGATTGTCATAGCTGCCATACCCGCCGGCGCCGCCGAACTGATTGCCGCTGTCCCCGCTAGAGCTTTGATAAGGATTGCTCATGCCGAGGATGTTAACGCCGATATGTGTCCGGCGCCACAGGAGGCGGGGAATGCTCCCACGCCTCCATTGCTCACGTTAAGATGCTACGACGCGGGGCTTGAACGCGGGGCGCGCGGATTCGAAAGCCTCGATATCGGCCTCATTGCGCAGGGTCAGGCCAATATCATCGAGCCCCTCCATAAGGCGCCAGCGAGTGTAATCATCGATCTCAAAGGTGTAGCTGTTGCCGCCGACGCTAACCGTGCGCGCTTCCAGATCCACGGTGGTCTCGGTCTCGCCGGCCTCCAACTGTTTCCAGATGAGCTCGATGTCTTCTTGTTCCATGAGCCCCGTCAGCAGGCCAGCCTTTCCGGAATTGCCGCGGAAAATATCGGCGAAGCGTGAAGAAAACACCGCCTTGAATCCATACTCGGCAAGCGCCCATACTGCGTGCTCACGGGAGGACCCGGTACCAAAGTCCGGCCCCGCGAAAAGCACAGAGCCTTCCCTGAACGGTTCCTCGTTGAGAATGAAGTGCTCGTCGCTGCGCCAGTTAGAAAACAGACCGTCGGCAAAGCCGGTGCGTTTAACGGACTTCAGGTAGCGCGCCGGAATAATCTGGTCAGTGTCCACATTGGATACTCGCAGCGGAACGCCGATGCCAGTATGAGTAACGAATTTCTCCATTGTCTTCTCCCTTTCCTTAAGCGCCGGCCACGGCGGCATCGTCGATATCTGCTGGTGCGGCCAGGTGACCCAAGACTGCTGTCGCCGCGGCAACGGCCGGGGACACTAGGTGGGTACGGCCACCGGGGCCCTGGCGGCCCTCAAAGTTGCGGTTGCTTGTCGACGCCGAGCGCTCCCCCGGCTTCAGCTGGTCTGGGTTCATACCCAGGCACATCGAGCAACCAGCGGTGCGCCATTCAGCGCCAAAATCAGTGAAAATCTTATCCAGGCCTTCTTCTTCGGCCTGCGCCTTCACCACGGCGGAAGAGGGAACCACCATCATGCGGGTATCAGCCGCGATACTGCGCCCTTTGACTACCTCAGCGGCTGCGCGCAGGTCTTCGATGCGAGCGTTCGTGCAGGATCCCAGGAAGACAGTGTCGATCTGGATATCGCGAAGCGGCGTGCCAGGCTCCAGGTCCATGTACGCCAAGGCCTTCTCGACTGCAGCCTTCTCACCGTCGTCACCGCACTCCTCCGGGTCGGGCACCACAGCGCTCAGCGGCAGGCCCTGTCCCGGGTTCGTGCCCCAAGTGACAAACGGGGTGAGGGCGGAGCCGTCGATCTCCACGACGGTATCGAACTCGGCGCCTTCGTCAGTCGGCAGCGTCTTCCAGTAGTCAACCGCTGCGTCCCAGTCTTCGCCCTGCGGGGCGAACTCGCGGCCCTTGACGTACTCAAAGGTGGTTTCATCCGGAGCCACCATACCCGCGCGGGCACCAGCCTCGATGGACATGTTACAGATCGTCATGCGCGCTTCCATCGACATTTTGCGAATGGCCTCGCCGCGGTACTCGATAATGTGGCCCTGGCCGCCGCCAGTGCCAATCTTGGCGATGATAGCCAGAATCAAGTCCTTGGCCGAAACACCTTCCGCCAGCTCTCCGCTAACCTCGATAGCCATGGTCTTGAAAGGCTTGAGCGAAAGCGTCTGGGTGGCCATGACGTGCTCAACCTCGGAGGTACCGATGCCCATGGCGATGGAGCCGAAGGCGCCATGCGTCGAGGTGTGCGAGTCACCACACACAATGGTCATGCCAGGCTGGGTAATTCCTAGCTGCGGGCCTACGGTGTGAACGATGCCTTGCTGAGCATCACCCATCGAATGCAAGCGCACACCGAACTCTTCACAGTTCTTGCGCAGGGTAGATACCTGCGTGCGGGAGACCTCATCTTTAATTTCTAAAAGGTTGCCGGTCTTAATTCCGACGGTGGGCACGTTATGGTCTTCAGTGGCCAAGTGCAGCTCTGGATGACGCATCCTGCGACCGGCCAGGCGAAGACCATCGAAAGCCTGGGGGCTGGTAACTTCGTGCAGGAGCTGAAAGTCAATATAGATAAGATCGGGCTCGCCGCCCTCGCCCTTGCGCACAACGTGGTCGCGCCATACCTTCTCTGCGAGTGTCAGTTTCTCAGTCATGTATCTCTCCACTTGAAATCTCAATTAATGGGACGTAGATTTCATTATATGGGAGAGTATAGCGCAGTATCAGGAATTAAGGTATTGGATCGCGCAGTAGCCATCATGATGGCCGCGACCAACCGCCCCTCCACACTCAATGAGCTGTGTGAGACCACCGGCCTACCCCGGGCAACCGCACACCGTCTCGCCACAGCGCTCGAGGCACACCGCATCCTTACCCGCACGCCCGACGGTAAGTGGGGTGCGGGTCCCGCCCTTCCCGGCAACCGGGATCGAATCATCGAGACCGCCGGCCCCATCATGGAGGAGCTTCTCGACGCCACTGGCGAATCCGTCCAGCTATACGAACTCTCGGGAACCACCCGCACCTGCATTGCCACGCGCGAGCCAGAAATTGGACTACACAACGTGGTCCCTGTAGGCCGCCAGCTCCCGCTCACCTCTGGCTCCGCCGCTAGAATCTTCGCAGCTTTTGCCGATGTACACGTTGAAGATGCCATTTTCAGCGAGCACGATGTCGAGCTCGCACGCACCAACGGTTATTCCGAATCCATCGAGGAACGCGAGTCCAACCTCGCCTCCATCTCCGCACCAGTTTTCGACGGCGCCGGAAACTTCATCGCCGCGCTCTCCATTTCTGGTTCGGCCGAGCGCTTCCGTCCCTCCCCAGCGGAGAAATTTGCGGATGTACTGGTCAGCGCTTCCAACCGGCTGAGCGCCGCCCTTTCCAACAGCGCACCGAACAATGGCAACCGCTAAGACCGCCGACGGCTAGGCCTGCAAACTCCGCCCCCAGATACCTCTAAATACTCAAACCAAAATACATTGCGAGGCCACGCAGTCCTTCTGGGCCCGCGCTGCTTGTCGAGGACAACGCCTCACCCTTTTCCTGCGCCACCCGGATTGGATTTCCTGGTTCCCGGTTGGGACGTCGCGGTACCCAACCTTGGTGCGGCAAGCGCGCCAGTTCATCCGCGTGTGGCATCCGTGCATAGTTTGAGAAAATTACCGTCCGGCCTTCTCGATTGGTCTGGGTAATCCCCTGGTAAATACCCACCACACCTGGCTGCCCTGGAACGGAGACTGCTCCACCGCTATCCCCTGGTGCCAGCGACACGTCGACCGCATAGTTCATTCCAGGAAAGAGGCCTGGCCCCCGCACCGCAGTACCGCATTGACGCGACGTGGCCTGCCCGTCGAAGCACACAGCTGCTCCTTCGCCTGGGACCGGTGCCATGCCATCCCCTGTCAGGGGGTTTCCGGCCGAGTACGTTCCGCCGGCGAACTGAATATAGGCCAAGTCATGCCCTGCCGCCCCAGAAGGCTTGAACCAACGCAAGGTTCCTACGTGCTGGCCCGCTTCGTTATACATCTGCTCCCCGTTGAGACCGCAGTGGGCCGAGGTCCACGCCCGGCTAGCCTCAACATAACCGACACTACACAAGGTGCCATCAGCAGCAGCAACCTTTTGCCCCTGCCTCACCGGCACACCCTCGGCAGCCGTTGCGGGGGTAGCAAGAGCAATGGCTAGCGAGCATGCACCAACCACAGAACCAAGGCCGGAAGCAAAAAGCGAAAGGCGACGCTGAGGAGACTTATTCATCATACTTTCACTCTAGCCTGTTTCACCCCACATACACCTCACGCCCCGCACGTCACTCTACTAACACCCCCTAGCACCCCCCACTAATGAAACTGAGTTGAAAACACGCTTTACTGACAGTGGCAGCTACTGAAAACTGATTGAAAATCCCCAGCCTTTCAAGGAGGAGTCATGACCCACACCATTCACGACGAGCACACGCACACCCACGGCGAAGGCTGTGGCCACGTCGCATTCCCGCACGGCGATCACACTGACTACGTCCACGATGGCCACATCCACCGCGAGCATGAAGGCCACTGGGACGAGTGCGAGACATCCGAGCACACCGTTCACGAGGGCCACGACCACGAGCACGGCGAAGGCTGCGGCCACGTAGCCGTCCCGCACGGCGATCACGTGGACTACCTGCACGATGGCCACCGCCACGCAGCGCATGATGGCCACTGGGATTGCCACTAAGAGCACTCCGGATTCCGTTTTTCTGAGCTGCCTAGCCCGCGCCCACGATGCCGGGCTTGGGCAGCTCTCCCCGTTTTCTCCAGCGCATCTCGGCGCATCCCGTTAGGGTGGAACTTATGACTTCCACGCGCACCCTCCGACCCGTCGCAGCTTTTGCAGCCATAGCCACCGCCGGTGTTTTAACGGTTGGATGCTCCACGTCATCCGACATGGCAGCATCGTCAGGCCCGGGCGAAGTATCGGGTGAGCCAACTTTCGAGAACACATACCCAGCCTTTCAGCCGCTCAATGATGACGCTGAACTTCACGTTCCCAACTCCGCCGACGAAGGAGCCCCATCCGGCCCCGAACCGACATTGCCCGGCACCGCAGCCGATCAGCCTGGGGGCCAGCCTCAACAGCCGGATACTCAAGCGCAGAGTGTGCAAGGGGCCCAACCAGGCGCAGGCCAGCACCAGACCGCTCAGGCTGCAAAGATGTCCACCTACAATAGCCTCTCCGGACAGCTTCCCCAAGGCGAAGCCAACGGCGCAGCAGTCAACGTTCACGGCACACCCGCCACGGTGTGCCAGATGGGCGATGGCTATAACATCGCCTTCGTCATGGCCGGCGCAAACACTAGTTGCGATTTTGCGCGCTCCACAGCCGGCCGCTTGATGACCTTAGCCCCAAGCTCCCAGGATGACCTCCGCGCCTATATCCCCGCACAGGTAACCGTCAACAGCTCGGTCACACAGCAGAACTACTCATTGACGTGCAACATTGATGAGCACGAGGTGATTCGCTGCACGGGCGGTAATAGCGCTGAAGTCCTCATTGTCTAGACTCCAGACCGCTAACCCATAACCCGATCAGGAAAGAGGGCGACAGCTATATAGCTTGTCGCCCTCTTTATTTGTACCCCGTACGGGATTTGAACCCGTGTTACCGGCGTGAGAGGCCGGCGTCCTAGGCCGCTAGACGAACGGGGCTCGCTTAGCTGTCCGTTTCGGACTTGCTAAACACTATAGGATCCCCGAAAGATTGCACAAATCGGCAGGTAACGGACCCTTTTTACACAGATAAAATCCCGAACCTCGTTGCCACTTATGGCTGCGATGTAAACTTCGACTCTCAAGGCCTAGGTGCGGATCGAATCAGTGGTTATTCCGCTGGCGTGCCGTTGGCTGCTGGGGCCGGAGCACTAGTTAGTCATCGCTGGAGGTTCGGGAGGACACGTGCGCTAACAGCATGCGATGCAAGGCTCCTACTTCGCTCGAGTGTTGGCTTTAAGAAGTTGTGGATTATGGCGATGCCGCCTTGTATTATCTGCTAGAGTCGCGTCGGCGATAGTGATGATTTTCAACTTCCGCCATCCGCTCTCCTTTCTGTCGGGAATGCGTCGTACCTGCAGTGTATGGCCAGAAAAGGCATACCGGTAGGACTTAGACCAATTGGCCACTGGTCCACCCCCTGGTACTCCACCGCCCCTCCCGTCCACCTCGCCGAAGATGCACACCGGTATGGGGTAAAACCAGACCACTCAGATGTCACGAGAAGCCACGCCCCTTTACTTGCATCTAGTGCAAGCGTTACACTTGCACTAGATGCAAGTAAAGGAGGCACATCATGAACAGCGACCTTAAAGTCATTGGAGAGGTTCAACAGCGCACAGCTTGGAAGCAGAGCGGGTGGGCGGTAGCACTTGTAGCGCTCGGCATCGGCAGTAGCCTCGCATTCTCTAAGCTGTCGTGGTGGTACACCCTCGCAATCCTCCTACCGACCTTCATTCTCGGCTACCTCCTCAAGGACAAACTCGCGAACCCTTTTGTTCGCCCCAATCCCAACATGGGGCCAAGGAACGATCGCGCCACGTGGTCACGCGTACTGCTTCCCGCCGCAATGATTTTCTCCACCACGCCGACACCTGATACATGGCCATGGATGATCACCAGCGGGGTCGTCGTTTCCGCAGCGATGGCTTGGATGCTCTACGAGAACCGCAACGCGGCCATAAAGGGATCAAATGCCTAAGGACGCACCCAACCAATCCCCTGAGCTGGATCCAGTTATCCACCCGATTAAACGACTCAAGATCTGCGCTACACTCTACTCCGCTGGCGCCACCGGAGACCGGCAAATGAAGTACAGTACGCTCGCCGAGTTGACCGAGCTCCCCGCCGATACGCTTTCCAAGCAGCTAAAGCACCTCGAAGGCTGCGGCTATATTAGCCGCGCCCGAGAGTACGGTTCTACCCGCGCCAAGGACACCGTGTGGGTCACGCTTACTGAGGCAGGCGCACAAGCTTACGTGCAGCACGTGAAGGCGCTCAAAGCCATGACTGAGGGCCTATAGGCTGCGCAGCCATTGCGCTATGCGATCCCCCAGCTGTGGAAACTCGGTATAGCCGTCACTCTCAAGGAAATGTCCAGCGCCGTGGATGGTGATGGGCGCGGCCGAGAGGGCGTCGGCAAGCTGCTGCGTGAGGGAAGGGTCCACCAGGACATCATTAGTGGACACGAAGACCTCTGCGTGAGCGATGTGGGGTTTGACAGCAGGTCCAACTACCCGGAACACGACAGTACCGAGTTCCCAGAACACCGGTACCAAAACTCGCATATGACACCAATCATCACGCAACATATACGAGGTACTGCCAAGCGCCGTCGAACACTTCAAAACTACTAATCTACCAGGGTTAATGAGATAAAATCTAAGTCGAAAATCCAGGCGGTGTCCGAGGGGAGATTACTCCACTTTGGAGACAGCTCCATCGTGAAGCGAGCAAAGCGGGCGCTATTTACACGACGAGACGGGTCGCACAGGTCTCAGATGGGACTTTAGCAGTTGGTCGATCGAGTCGCGTGCTGGAACAAGCGAGGGAGAGGCTCCGGACCCGATCACTATAGTTCGACAGAATCGCTATCAATCCGGAAGAGACCAGTCCTAAGACACCCTTGTCCCCAGTAAGTGAATCGTCTCCTCTCGGAGCTCGTCACTTAGATTCTGATCGAGAGTGATCGCCTCCACATTTAGATGCGCAATTTTTCCCTCTACAGACAACTGAAGGTGTTGAGGTCCTTTCCTCCAAAGTTCAGATGCAGAGTCTCTCGTGTATCCGATTTGCTGAAGCTCTATCCCTACCGGGCTAGTGGTGCCAAACTCAATCAAGACAGAAAGATCAAGTCCGGCATTCTCCTCGCCCAATAGACTGACACAAATGTCGTAGTAATTCTTCAAATATATAGGAATTCGAAATCCTACACCATACTCAAGATTGCTGAGGGTTTCGTCAATAATGTGATTGATATGAATTTTAGAATTCGGATCAAAAACAGATCTTTGGTAGGGATTCCCACCTCCCGCGCCATAAATTACGCCTGACTTCTCTGCGTAAGCAATTGACCGAGAAATCAATGCGCTTACCGGAAGACCTTTTATCCAATGGTGAGTTAAGCTTGCCCAGTACTTAAGCCGCCTGACACGTTCTGCGTCATCTGCATTCTTCCGAAATAGGTCGCGACTACCTGAAGACTCTTTGTCTTTCCAGTCGTACACTCTATTCAGAGTGTCAAGCATCCTTAAGATGCTATCAAAAGATATTTCCTCAACAGAACTTATAACGTACGGATCCCCAGAATTCTTTAAAAGTCGATATACGCGGTCCTGAGTTAGAGGTTCAATTTCGGGAGAACGTCGTACAGTATCTACACTCACTTCAAGTGAATCGTTGACCTCTTTGAGAAGTTTAGACCCATCTTTCACCTTTTCATTGAAGTTCTGCGAAAGAAGCGAGGCATGACTCTTTTGAGTTTGAGCCAGTAAAATCGTTGCATATTTCTCGGCGGATTGCCGATCGCTCCTGGTCCCACTGACCGATCTCCCCTGAAGGACTTTAGCGATATCGGTATAATTTTTTCTTCCCTTCGACTCCGGGGGAGGTACCATAAAGCTCGTTACCTCGATCGGGGATGTTATCGGAATCTGCAGGTCGGGATCCTTCCATGTCGCGTCATCTGCCCTGATGCAAATGACATTGCCTTGAAAGTCTTCAGTTAACCTACCTGCACGGCCTGCCAAGTTCTCGAAGTCTAGCTTTCCGAAAGAACTACGACCTCCCCCGTATTTATCAGTGAGGATAAATATGTTCTTTGCAGGAAGGTTCACTCCTTCAAGGAGCGTCGACGTGCAGAATAGAAAGTCGATCCCAGATGTTTCACTCTTAAATACGCTTTCAATGTCCTCTCGGATCGCAACCGGCATTTTCCCATGATGAAAAGCAACGCCTCGCTTAAGTACATCAATGAGGTAGTATTGTGGATGAATCTCTCTACCAATCCGTTCAATAAGTCGATGGACCTGTTGAGAGATTTCTACATTCTCTTCCCCAGCGAATGAGAGGGCATGATTGACCACTTTAGAGGGAGTATTTGCGTAAACGAGTGACTTAGCCCCATTCGCCCAAAACTTTACTGCCTCGTCAGGAGCCCAAGACATTTGATCTACTGACTCAACGAGTATCCGTTCAGATTCTAAGTCCGACGAGAAATACGACGCCTCTCTATCAATGAAATCTACATAGAATCTTTGCTGGGTGACTGTCCGCTCTCGCACAACCATGCTTCCGCCAGTAGATTTTCCGAAAAGCTCAAGAAAGAGCTCTGGGTTGCTCAAGCTCGGCGAAGAGAAGATTAGTTTAGTCGCAAAGCTTCGAACGGTTTCATCGATTGCATAGTAGAAGAGGGGGCTGCGCGAGTCATTCTCCGCTACGATTTTATGGGCCTCGTCAACAATAAGTAGCTTGATGGAGCGATTCGGCGCATTGAGGAAGCGAATCAGCCGTTCTGGAGTAAACACAAATACGGTGGTCGCAAAAAGCCTTTTCATTATCTCTGGCTGATCTGGATATATGGCTACGTTTACCGTAGGAAGAGCCTCCAGTAGTTTTCTCAAGTCGTTTGCCGTTTGGGCGACAAGCGCATTTGTGGGGACCAAGAAGATCACACAAGCATCTGCGAGCTGTGGTTTTTGCACCTCTGCTTTCAAGAAATTCTTGATTACAAATGATTTTCCAAGCGACGTTGGCCCAGAGAAACTGTAGAAATCCACACACTCCATAGCGGTTGCAATTTCGTATTGAGCATCCGTTAGTACGCTCGACCTGTCAGAAGTTCTTTGGTGAAATTCTTTGAAGCCTCGAGCAAATAGCCGCTCAGCTGGAACTTGGTAACCGTCGCTCTCATCAGACTCCTCTAGCTTGCGAAGTCCTGGAAAATTTCCCAGAACCGAGAACACAGCAATGGAAAATGCTTCTAGCCGTTGGAGTGATTCAGCATCTAGTTGTTGCTGTTCTTTAAGTTCTTGAAACATTGCAATTAAGGCGTATGCACGTTCACGATGCTCGGCCTTGTCTGAATGCGAGAGGATATCCGCGAACCGTAGACCAGGTGCAATGAGGCGATGCAAAGGCTCATCAGTGATTTTATGAGTAAGAAAATACTCCGCAACGATGGCTTCTGCTCGTTGAACCAAGTCAACGTAGTCGGGCCTCGCAAGAATGATTCTACCAAGTCTCGTAGCGACAGTTTCAGTATCTTTCGACATCATCCCTTCCCCCACCGAAGTCGTTGCTGAAGATCTTTACGCACCTTGTCGACACCGTGCGTCTCTGCTCCGACTGTTCTTTTCAAGAAGGGCATAGCAAATATATGGAAATTTGTTGCACCAAGCTGATACTTCCGAATCTGCTTCTGAATATCATTGGTTTTTGCCTGTACCGCATTTTGCGCCCGGATTCTAAATTCGGTCTCGATTTGGTCATCGTCATGTAGAGAAAGATCGAAGTCGTCGACGTCAAGATCAAAGGTCACTAGAACACCAAAAGAATTGACGAGCTTAATACGCTGAGTCGCACCCGGTTCTGGAATAAGAATAGCTTCTAGCGCTTTGAGCTGTTCATCATTAACAGCCTCTTTCATTAGTTGACTGGATACCAGTGACGTATCGTCTCTAAATGAAGTATCCTTCACACTACTCATTGATTCAAAGGCTTTCGAAATTGCACCACCAAGATCTCCATGCATTTTTGACTCGCCAAACACTAGTTGGTATTCATCATCTCTCACTCTGAGTAGGTGTAATCCATCCGCGCCAAATACTGGCATTTTGTTATTGGTTTTGATTTCCATTTTACTTAGAATCTTTGGAGCACCGACAACCTCTTCAAGTAGTGCATACAGGATCATTTCGCCGCCTTCGCCATTTGTAGCGTTCGGCTCTTGAAACTTTGCTTTAATATCCTCCGCCCAGGCCATGGCGTTATTCGGATCGATGGCCAAATCAGCAAGATACCTTTCGTATTCTCTCCTTGATAGGACGTAGCCAATGCTAGCCTTCGACAGATAGTCGAACATTTCGTCTAGGATAAATTCGCCACTTTCTATCCGTAAAACGGATAGTTTGCATTCAGTTCTAGGGTTGATATCGATGTCGACCGAATCATAAAAGAGGTCGGAAAACCTAGTGTTCTGTTTTAATGTTGGACCTATAACATTCAAGATGGCATCGCCCCTCATTTGCTTTCTCCTCTCTTGATTTGTCGAAATTGACGAGGGTTCATTCCGACCATTCTTCTGCGGCTAGGGGTGCCCCATTGAGTTCGTCTCGCCGCGTAGGCCAGTCCGGGAGGTGTCGATCCATCACCCCCACAAATCTCGAGTTGTGACTCCGCTCTACCAGGTGCGCCAGCTCATGAACCACTAAGTACTCCAGACTCCGAGGATTTTTTTTTGCTAGCTCCGGGTTGATCCAGATGTTCCGGCTATCAGGGTTACATGAACCCCACTTAGTCTTCATCCGCTTAACTGTGACCCGATTAGCTTTCACACCCATGACAGACTCCCACTTCTCGACCAGAGCCGGCAGTACTGCCTTAAGTTCCCGGCGGTACCAGCGATCAAGAATGCCAAACCTATCCTCTGGCGTCGACCCTTCCGGGGAATAGAGCCAGAGAATATCTCCTGAGAGAACAACCTTTGGGTTCCCGCTGTGCCTCGAAACATCCAGACGATATCGCTTACCCCAGACATAGTGGCTCTCCCCGGAGACCATCTGTCGCTTGGATTGCCGGTTAGCGTTCTGGAGACGATTTCGTTCCCGCCGAATCCATGGCAGGCGTTGTATGATAGCCCGACGAATGGTGTCCTCATCTAACCGAGCGGGCGCAGCTACCCGAACACGACCCATCGGCGGATACACCGACAAATGCATGTTCTTGATGTCTTTGTAGACCAGCTCAACATCAAAGCCGGAAACAGTGAGGTAAGAACTAGCGGAATTCATCATGCTTTTTCAGTTGATCGAGCAGACTTTCCATCTGCGTTTTATCTAAGAGCCCAGGGAAGTTGAGTGCAAGAGTACGCATCAAAGACTTCTGCTTTTTCTTGTCTCCAGACCAGCCATGCTCCTTGTTGCGCTGAATCGTGGCGTAAATCCGCTCGACGTCGACCTCGATATTCTTCGGCCACGCGAAGTCGATCAGGGCCCGTCGAGCAGGCGTCTTGGCCCAGTCAGGGAATTTCCTATCAGATTCGCCCTTGGCGAGACGCTGGGTTAACTCAACCAGCTTAAGCAGATACTCCTCGTAGTCGATCACAGCCTCACGACGCTGCTCAATCAGTGCATCGAGCAAAGTAGACATAGATTCGTAATACTTCGGGTTCATGGCCTGCTCGTCAACGATTGTCTTACGGACGTTATTGACGATGGTTTCAGCCGCAGCCTCCGGGGTCTTTCGGATGTTCTCCGGAAGTTTCTCTAAAGCCCCAACTCCATGTTCGACAATGAGCTGCACGAGCCCTTGGTCAAAAGTCGCAAGGTTTCGCGATGCGTCTGCCTGGATATAAGTATCCAGTAGAGAACGCATGCCGGCCTCAAACTGCTTGAGGTCAACATTCTCACCGGCTCCAAGCTTCACCTCGTCGCGCACATCAACAAAGTGTTTCACTTGAGACTTGATTGATGCAGCTTCACTTTCCGAGTATCCAGCCTCACTCATACGGTTGGCCAAGTTGGCATAGGCGTGTACCAGACTTGTCACGCCCTTGTACAGATCCCCTCTCTTAGGTTCGTTAGCCTTGAGTTGCTCTGCGCTGCCGCTTTCCATCGCGCAGAAATAGTGCTGGTACTGCAACGTGCCCTTAGGGGGAGCCACCGGCTCACACAGAGCACGCACCATTTCAAGAGCCTCGTCCAGGTCTTGACGCTCCTGCTCAATACGATCCTTGAGTAGGCCTTCCACATCTTCCTCGTCGTAGTCGGCGAAAGCTTCGGAGGTGTAGTCAGAAACCGCATCCTCCAGAGATTTGAACAGGTCGCGGTAGTCGACGATGTAGCCGTATTTCTTGTCATCACCGTCAAGCCGGTTCACGCGACAAATAGCCTGGAAAAGACCATGATCTTGCATGTTCTTATCGATGTAAAGATAAGTCGCACTCGGAGCATCAAAGCCGGTCAGCAGTTTGTCGACCACGATCATCAGCCTCATCTGACCCGGATGATTGATGAACTTCTCCTTGACGTCCTTCTCGAACTCGTCAATCCGCTTAACGGCATCATCAGCATTGGTCTGGAAGTAGTCAGCGAGCATCCGACGGTAGACGTCGTACTTGACGATCTCCTCGTTCTTGCCAGCCCCAGAGTCTTCCTTCGAGATCTGGGATGCGTTCGGCTCATAGCTCGTGATGATCGCGACCTTACCGGCCAATTCACTACGGCTGAAGATGTCATAGAACTTGCAGGCCTGGTAGACACTCGAACACACCAACATGGCATTACCTCGACCATCCATCAGGCGAGGCATTCTAGCCATATCCATCAGGATGTCAGCGGCGATCTGCCGAGCTCGCGGCTCAGCCGACTCAACTTCCTTGATCGTCGCCCAGCGCTTCTTCAGCTGGTGCTTCGTTAGGTCGGTCATGCCCTGGGTGTGGATCTTGAACCACTCATCGACCCGCTCCGGGCTCATAAGCCGCTGGTCAATATCCCGAGCCTCATAACGCAGATCCAGCACCACGCCGTCATCAACGGCCTCATCGAACTTGTAGGTGTGGATGTACGACCCGAAGGTCTCGATACTTTTGGCCTTGTCCTTCTTGAGAAGCGGAGTGCCGGTAAAGCCGATGAACATCGCGTTCGGCAACAGCTCCTTCATCGCCTTATGGAGTTTGCCACTCTGGGTGCGGTGAGCTTCATCGACAAAGACGAAGAGATTGCCCTTGGGGCTGAACCCTTCAAGGAGAGGTTTCTTGAGCTGACGCACGAAATCCTCGGTGTCGCCCTGATCCTTCTCGTCATCGCCCCGGAACTTGTGCACCAGTGAGCACATCAGCCATGGCTGGTTCCGGCCCAGCATGCCGATCATGCCGGCGCCAGACGTCGATCGCTCGATGGTCTCGTCAACACCGGCAAAGACCTTCTCGATCTGCTCATCGAGCTCAGTCCGGTCGGTGATCACCAAGACACGCGCTTCGCGCTGGTTCTCCCGGATCCACTTCGCCAGCCACACCATCGTCAAGCTCTTGCCTGACCCCTGAGTGTGCCAAATAATGCCACCCTCGCGACGAGCAATACGCTCCTGAGCAGCCTTAACACCGAAGTACTGGTTATGTCGGGCCGTCTTCTTCACACCCGAGTCGAAGACGATGAAGTCATGAATCAGCTCCAAGAAGCGCTGTTTGTTCGCCATCTGGAGCAATCCACGGTCGAGATGGTTCTCAACCACGCTTGGCTCTTTCCACTCCAGCCAGTACTTCTCCGGAGTCTCAATCACGCCGTAACGTAGGCCCTCAACATCACTACCGGCAAAAAGCAGTTGAACAGTGGTAAAGAAGGGGCGAACGAAATCTGCCTTCTGGTTGCCGAGGTGCTGTCGGATGCCGTCACCGATGCTGACCTTGGAACGCTTGAGTTCGATGACGCCGAGAGCGATGCCGTTGACGTAGAGCACGACATCTGGACGCTTGGTGTTTCTGCCCTTGATCGAAACCTCTTCAGCCACCACGAAGTGGTTAGCCTCCGGGTTGTCCCAGTCGATAATCCAGATGGTCTCGAAGTTTTCAGAAGCGCTGCGCTTTACCTTCACGCCGTAGCGCAGCAAGCTGTAGACCTTGCGGTTGACGTCGTATAGCGATCCACCAGTCGGCAGCGAAGCAGCCTTGCGAAGCTGCTCGATGGCACGTCGAACCAAGTCCTCCTCGTAGCCACGTGCCAGCAGATTCTGGCGCAACAGCTCTTCTTCAACGTTGGAGTTGGCCCGATCCTTCCAATCCCCGGCATACTCATACCCGAGCTGACTCGACAGGATGTCCACGACGCGATTCTGCGTGACACGCTCACGCTGCCCGACCAGACTCATGATGATGCCTCCACGGTGGATTCGTCCACCCAGCGTGCCAAAACGCTAAGGGCGGCGAGATACTCTAGAGCTTCTTGCTCCGTAAGTTCTTGATCAGCTTCATGGCTAAGAGGGTTTCGAATACCAGCAAAGACCCCTTCAGCAAATGTCATAGCGCCACGCTGAACCGACTTATAGGTGTCACTGCCGTCATCTTTCATTCGTCGTAGCCGAGACGCTCCTTTCTTTGCCTGATCGGTGGAGAAAGCCTGCTTGAAAAGATTTGTTTCGCTAACATCCCGACGACCGATCTTGTTCTGCGTCTCAGCATTCAGCTTGCGAATCGCACCACCGATGGCTTCACGGTAATGACCTGACTGCCAGAGCGACTGTGCTCCGTCCCAGATCCAAGGGTGCAGCTCCGCAGCAGAAAGCTCTGGAGCATTTTCTCCCAGATTCTGAGCGACTTCTTCAGCCCGTTGGAGCTGTGCTTGAGCTCTGATTGCAGCCTCGTAATGGCGATCCCAAGTGCCCGGCTTAATCCCAGTCAACTCAGAGCGCCAGCCAGGAGTAGCCCGATCCATAATCTTCTCGGCTACTTGCGCCTGAGAAGCAATATCGGCTTTAGACCCCCGCGGAAAGCTACCTATGACGCTAGGACTTGGGTGAGGAACACGCTCAGTCAGATAGATGAAGGTGTGCAGCTCTTTTAGCGCCCAATCAATATTCATCTTGCTTGCCCCCTACGGGAAGGCGGATTCTCCCAGTGAGTAGCTCCTGCATCATACCCTGCTTTATATTGCGAGCTGATTCGAGGCGAGACTCCAAGGCTCTGATCTCTGAGTCAGCGTCATCCAGTACACTCGCAATCTCTCGCTGTTCAGAAAAGTCCTCTGGAAAATCTAAAGTAAGAGTATTTAGATCCTTTTGGTAAAGATGATTAATGGTTGACCCCGCACTTAGGGATGAAATGAAGTTCTCGAACACTGAAGAACGCAACAGCCAATACAAGAACCTCGATTCGTAGGTTCCCCGGATCGGTCGCACTACAAAAACTCCACTATTCAATGTGGCCGGAAAAGGAAGATTATCAACAATTGCAACTTTACCAATAGTTCCGTCCTTAGTTATAAGGACATCGTCAGGTTGAAGTTGAATATTGCGATCTTGATCGAATCGCCATTTACTCACAAAAGCGGCTGAATTCCAGTCTATTTTAGCATTCTTAAAATCAGTGCCACCGACTAGTTTATAGCTGCCCGACTGGAGATATTCACCGGTCGTGAGCCCGTGCCAGCCAATTCTTGCCTTCAAATGGGAGTGTCTCGCAATTGATATATTCTTCCAAGGTTTGGTAAATCCCGGCAAGCGTTTGCGACCAGTCAGCAGCTCCTGCATCATGCCCTGCTTGATTGCCTGCTTCTTTGAGATGAGGCGTTCAAGAGTTTCAATGAGTTGATCAGCCGAACTCAACCTACCTGCGACAATCTTCTGTTCATCAAGCGATGGCAAATCGACAGTCAAACTGCCGAGAATCTGCGTATTTAGAGAAGGCATGGTTTGGCCTACTGCTACGGACCGCACCTTATCTTTGAAATTTTCAGTATGAAAAACTTGACTGAGATATCCAGAGTTTACTTTTGCCTGGTCCACTCTCACACGTAAAAGACGCCCAGAAAACAACCAGCCATCTTCTTCTCCCTTGACGATCGCGTTTCTATCTATTGACCCGACCCTGCTGAAAAGGATGTCTCCTTCACGGCACTTATAAGTCGAAAGACGCTTCAAGTCTTCTGTTCCCACAAGAGGAAGATTTTGGTGAATAATGCCTCTATCTCCGAGGTGTTCCACTGTGACTATCGGGGTCCCTGTAGCTTTATAGTCTTTCTGATGAAGAGCAGAGCCAAAGGGCCCAGTCTTAACTTCTGCAAAATCCGAAATCCTCTGAACTTCATGACAAGAAACCATTACAAGACCCCCATGTTCCGCAAATGAACGCAAACTCGTCGATCAGCTTCTTCAGTTTTGCCGATAATTTGTTCAAGGGTTTCGGAGTAACGTTCACCAAGTGTATTGAGCCTTAATGCGAGAGACCGAATGGTCTTTACGACTTCAACATCTGACGATTCCCGGATTGAATCACCCCATTTATCCTCGATGACTAGCACCCGTATATCCGTATCTCGAAGACCTTCGTAGGCCTGAAAGCTCTGCTGATCGATTTCAAAGGCGGCGTTTTTCGCGGCCTTCTTTGCCACTGTCTCAGCAGCAAACAGTTTCACGGCATGATTGAGCGCGGAGACCTTCTCAGCCTCTGCGCCCTCAGCTTTAGCTTCCCTGAGGCGCTTCCTCGCGTCGCCCAACTTCACTCCGCCATCGTCGTTGACAGCCTCCCAAAGCAGACCTTCCTCGACCGCGTGCTCGTCGATGTACTCCTGTAACTCCAGACTGCTGCGCTCTTGCTCTGCAGTAAGACGATCAAGCTCGGCCTTCTCTTCGGCGAAATATCGATCGATGATCAGTGCCGGTGAAATCAGGTCAGTTACCCAACGCTGGGCCTTGACACCCGTGCCGAAGACCAGGTCAGCAGCCTCGTACTTCGGCTTCTTCTTGTTGTCATAGCCAGTGATCCGAGCTTCACGCGGTTGAGCAGCATCAACCCAGCCGGACCCGACGATGAGTGTGACGTCATCGTGCATGGTGTCATTCCAGTAGCTCATCAGCTGCTCGTACATGCTGTACTCGCTGATCAGCGGACGGCCCCGGAACTTCTCCAGCAAGTCATCACCAAGATCCTCAATCAGCTGTTGCGGCCTGGTCTGCGAGTCAATCGTTTCCAGTTGAGATCCGTGAGAACCCCACCAATCCTCAACAGCCTTGGAAACAGTCGAGGTAAAAGCCTTAACATCCTCTGATTCCTCAATCACCTTGGCGACCTGATCAGGCTGCACTGTGAGCTCTGAATATCCCTCGCGGAGAGGTCGGAATAGCTCGTCACGTAGGTTCGGGAAAGCATCCCAGTATTCACCCAGAGCATCCAGATCTCGGTTCGGAATCCCGCCCTTAAGGTGAGCCTCCAGGTCCTGAATGTCTTCAGGTTCAGACGTGTCAATGTAGCGGGGGATGTTGAGGTTATAGTTGTTCTTAGCGTCAGAGATTTCCGACAACGACACCATCCGGGCAAAGCGCTCGACGTCGTTGCCGGCAAGATAGGTGTCGATGATCTTTCGCATATCCCGAGGACGCAGACGGTTCTTCGGCCCGTCTTTCTCGAAGCCCTTGGAGGCATCGATCATGAAGATGCCCGTCCGGTTGGTGGCTCTCTTCTTGTCGATGACAATGATGCAGGCCGGGATGCCGGTTCCATAAAACAGGTTGGCCGGCAGCCCAATAATCGCCTTAATTAGACCACGCCTGATCAGCTCCTCACGGATCTGCGCCTCGGTGTTGCCACGAAAAAGCACGCCGTGGGGAAGAATAACCGCTCCCCGACCATCAGACTTCAGGGATTTCACCATATGAAGCAAGAAGGCATAGTCACCGTTCTTCTCTGGTGGCTCGGAGAAGCCCTCGAACCGATCGTATTCCTTGTCGAAACCGTTCTTCCAGGTCTTCACTGAGAACGGCGGGTTGGCTACGAAGTAGTCAAAGGTCTGTAGCTGTTCGCCCTTGAGGAATTTCGGATCCGAGAGTGTGTCACCCTGACGGATGTCATGCGTCTCGTTGCCGTGCAAGATCATGTTCATCCGCGACAGTGCCCAGGTGGCGTTGTCTTTCTCCTGTCCGTAAATCGACAGGCCATTAGGCGCGGCGTCAGCCACCTTAATCAAAAGCGATCCAGACCCACACGTCGGGTCATAGACAGTCGTCGAGCGAGGGGCATCTTTTGGGATCTCCAGCACCTGAGCCATGATGCGAGAAACCTCCGCCGGAGTGTAGAATTGACCCTTGCTCTTGCCAGACTCAGTGGCGAAGTGGCGCATCAGATATTCGTAGGCATCACCGAGCAGGTCGTCGCCCTCGGCACGAGAACCGGTGAAATCGACGTCCTGAAAAATACTGACAAGGTTCGTCAGGCGATCCTGCATCGCCTTACCTTCGCCCAGCTTGTTCGGGTCATCGAAGTCGGCGTTGTTGATAACGCCCTGAAGATCATTGGCTTCAGCCAGTCGACGGATGGCGATGTTCATCTTCTCACCGATGTCCGTCGCGCCCTTTAGCGCAACCAGGTCATCAAATGATCCGCCTTCCGGAACTTCAATGAGGCTGTAAGGATCGCTCTTCGCCTTATCCGAGACATACTTCACGAACAGCAGTGTCAGGACGTAATCCTTGTACTGACTGGCATCCATGCCGCCACGCAGCTCATCGGCACTCTTCCAGAGGGAGCTATAAAGATCAGATTTCTTAAGAGCCACTACCACGCCACCACCTTCGGCAGCTTGACTGCTAACTTCTTACTTTGGGCTCTTAAAATCATATACTGTTCGTCTCCTCCACAGAGCGTGGCTTATCTTCTAGATGATACCGACATTACTGACCGCGCCAGACATTAATGTCGAGCAGTACCCGTTAACCATTCCGCTCATACTTCTCGACAAGTTCGCGAAACAGGGAGCGGGCAAATGCTAATGGTGCAATTATACCCTGACCAGCAGTTTTGTGAAACCTTGCAGCACTCCAGCTCATGCTGGCCATTTCATCTGCCGCTCGCTCAAATGTTCGCACCTCCCGCGACAGCCGCATGGCCTACCTACTCCGATAGACGCAGATTCTGCTCGCCCACATGGGGTCACGGATATATTCCACTGCATGCACGCAATTAATAACACCTCGGACATGGATGGTTACGTGGACTGGGTTGTTGATGTTCTCAAGTGGGGAACGCTGGTGGATGATATTGCCTCGGCAGAAGGGGCTCGCGAGCTACCATCTCGAACGGGCGCAGGGGCCATCTATCGGCGACAGCGGTCTAAGGTCCACTACTGATTTCGGACAACCAGAAATGGTGGTACACCCACCGCAACGCCCGCCGAGCATTAAAGCGGCTAGAAAACTCATCCACACAGGACAACTATTTACCTTCCTTGACCCGCCTGAAGGTTTCACCCAGGACTTAAAAGCCACCACAAACCTGCTGGAAGGCGGCATCAACAAACAGCTCAAAGACTTAGCGGGCAATCATCGTGGCATGTTCGATGAGCATCAGCGCATCACCATGGACTGGTGGCTTTTCACCCACACCGAAGACCCGGTAGCGCCACTGGAGTTAGCCAAGCAACAAGACTTCGGACGCCAAGGAGAAAAAGCCGCACGCGCAGCCTGGGCACAAGAAGAACGTAAACGACGCGGCCACCCAGACGGGCGACCTGCCACATTCGATACCCACATCGACAACGAATGGAACCCCAGCTTAGG
>NZ_KV818446.1:167969-204762 GCF_001814945.1 Corynebacterium sp. HMSC066C02
TCAACACTGGATAGTCCTAGGTCTGTGATAGGGGGACTGCTGCTGCTGGTGCGGTTAGGTCAATTCCCATGGCGGCGTCCGCAGCAAAGCCCCTGTACATACACTGGAGCTAGCCAGGCATCAAGACTTCGGACGCGATGGGGAAAGCGGCATACGCGGCCTGGACGAAAGAAGAGCTCACACGACGCGGCCGCCCAGACGGGCGACCTGCCACATACGACACGCACATCGACAACGAATGGAACCCCAGCTTAGGCATAAGAAAAGGCTGGGCCGGACGCTCCTAAATCCACACGAAATGTCCCTTAAGCCAACCTGGTCACAGGAGTGGACTTACCCCCAGAAACAGAAAAGCCAGGCCCGAAGACCTGGCTACCTCTATTAAGTCACTAACTCGTATGTGTAAGAACACAATGGTACCCCGTACGGGATTTGAACCCGTGTTACCGGCGTGAGAGGCCGGCGTCCTAGGCCGCTAGACGAACGGGGCTTAGAACTGTGACGACGTACTGTAACGTGCAGTGCCACGTTACATCGCTATCACTGCTGGCCTACCAGGACTCGAACCTAGAATGACGGTACCAGAAACCGTTGTGTTGCCAATTACACCATAGGCCATTATTGCTTTGAACTGGCCGAGGCTTTAACCCCTCGCCGCTCGCTGCAACGGTTTATTACTATATCCAGCACTGCCAATACACACAAATCGCCAGTTCAGAAAGCATTTTCGGGGCGTTAGGAATGAAACCTAACGCCCCGAAATGACAGCCATGTGAGACTACTAAATGGATCTACTCAGCGCTCCACGGCGTGAGAGCACGCGCAGCCTTAAGGCGAGCCAGAGTAGACTCCTTGCCCAGCAACTCCATGGACTCAAACAGCGGCGGGGAGACCTGCTGGCCAGAGATTGCTACACGCAGGGCGCCGTAGGCCTTGCGTGGCTTGAGGCCGAGGTCGTCGATAAGCGCGGCGGAGAGAACCTTCTCAATCTCCTCCGTCTTCCACTCCCCGAGCTCCTCCAGCTTGGCGATGGAAACCTCCAGCGGCTGCACTGCTTCTTCCTTGAGGTTCTTGCGTGCTGCCTTCTCATCCAGTTCCAGTTCGGCATCCGGCGTGGTGAGGAAGGACATGAGCCCATAGGCGTCAGACAGCGTCTTGATGCGGGTCTGCACCAGATCTGCAGCGAAAGCGAACTTCTCTTCCGGATAGTCGGCCGGGAAGTCGGTGTACTCAGTCAGGTAGTCGCGCAGGCGCTGCGCAAAGTCTGCTGGCTCCAGCAGACGGATGTGGTCGGCATTAATGGCCTCGAGCTTCTTCTGGTCGAAGCGAGCTGGGTTACCCAACACGTCGTGAACGTCGAAGTTGGCGATGAGCTCGTCAACGGAGAAGATGTCCTGGTCGGCAGACAGGGACCAACCCAAAAGCGACAGGTAGTTGAGCATGCCCTCCGGGATAATGCCGTTGTCGCGGTGGTTGAACAGGTTGGACTGTGGGTCACGCTTGGACAGTTTCTTATTGCCTTCACCCATCACGAAGGGCAGGTGCCCAAACTCGGGAGTCTGCTTGGCAATACCAAGCTCCACGAGCGCCTCATAGAGGGCGAGCTGACGCGGCGTGGAGGACAGTAGGTCTTCACCGCGCAGGACGTGGGTAACTCCCATGAGGGCATCGTCGACCGGGTTAACCAGCGTGTAGAGCGGCGCACCGTTCGAGCGCGCCACGACATAGTCCGGCTGGGTCTCCGATTTGAAGGTCATCTCGCCGCGCACCAGGTCATTCCAGGACCAATCCTTGTCCGGCATGCGCAGGCGCCAAACCGGCTTGCGGCCTTCTGCCTCGAAGGCGTCGATCTGCTCTTGAGTGAGGTCGCGGTCGAAATTGTCGTAGCCCAGCTGCGGGTCGCGGCCGGCCGCCTTATGGCGCTCCTGAACCTCTTCGTTGGTGGAGTAGGCCGGATAGACATAGCCGCCATCCTTGAGCTTCTGCAGGACATCTGCGTAGATGTCCATGCGCTGCGACTGACGGTAAGGCTCATCCGGGCCACCGACGTTAACACCTTCATCCCAGCCCAACCCGAGCCAGTTCAGGGAGTCGATGATGGCCTGGTAGGACTCCTCAGAGTCACGGGCAGCATCGGTGTCCTCGATGCGGAAGATGAGCGTACCGCCAGTGTGACGGGCATAGGCCCAGTTGAACAGAGCCGTGCGGACCATGCCCACGTGGGGCGTGCCGGTAGGCGAAGGGCAGAAACGGACGCGGACGTCGGATGTCGGTTTAGTCATGTCCCCCATCGTAGTTCAGCGCCTCCCCACTGCACTGGCCGCCCCACTTGGGGGTAATTGAACCCCGTTTCCACTAAGCGTGAACTGGGCTTTCTGCGCAAGCTTAACGGGACTGAATTCCATTACCTATAGTGAAATTCTCGCCAAAGAACTGAAGAAAGGTCCCAGACTGTGGCTCGAACTCGCTATGTGGCGCTTTTAACCTGCGCCACGCTTCTCTTCTCCCCCGCTACCGCCGTCGCTGGTCCCGACGACGGCAAACACGTAGCCACTCAGACACATATTGATTCTCCCAAGGCTTTCTGGGAGGGCAATGCTCTCAACCTCAAGAGCCATTCTGCACAGTCCAACCACGACCTAGCCGATACCGTCACCTGGGTAGGCAAAGGCTGGAACCAGAACGGCACCAACCAATACCAGTTCACCGTGCCTCAGGACCCTGCGCTCGCTTTTGTGGGAAAGCCGGGTGAAACGTATTACATGGCGCCTGCCAGTGTCCAAGGCAGCCTGGACCCGGTGTGGATGGGCTTCGGCGCCGACACAGAGCTGCCTGTTGACGACTTCCGCGACAACATTGCTTCCCTGGACCTCTTAAGCGTTGACGGACCCGGCGATGTCGAGATGTTTGGCTACTACCCCGGACCCGGCGGACTGCAGCGTTTCTTTGGAACCACCGAGGGCGCTCCACATTCCGCATGGCTGACCAGCGGCACGCATACCCACAACTACACCGTATTTTCTAAACCTGGACGCTATGAGCTCACCTATCAAACGAGCGCGCGGGGCAAGGATGGTTCATTGATTACCTCCCAGCCCACGACCACGTCGATCCAAGTCGGCGGACAGCGGCCCGTTGATGAAAAAACGCCTTCCCTCAAAGAGCGCTTTGACCAGGCCTCCTCCGGCGATGCCAGCCAGAAGGACTACCGCCTGAGCATCACGCCCAAGAAATCCGGGGACAAGGATGGGGATGAGCGCCTTTCCTCCATCGATTTCGCTGGCGGCAGCGACGGCACTCTGACACTGCTGATCGACGGCTACTTCCTCACCGATCTAGCCGTGAAAGATGGCAAGGCACACTTCGATGAATTCTTAGGACCCGAGGCTTCAACAATCCAAGCTGTGTACACCCCGGAGGACGGCAGCCCGCGCTGGGTGAGCGAGGAGCTCGCCTACTCTGCAAACGCAGAGCTTTCCACCACCTCGAAGACGTCTGCGGACTCCTGGACCGAAACCACTAACCCCCGCCAGCTCTTCTCCGGAGAAGAGGTTTCGCTATCTGACACGGGGCTGTCCGCACGCGCTGTTCCGGAGGGCGAAGACGCCACCCGCATCATCCTGGAGGCAGCCGATAAGAACCTGGAAGGCTACGTGCACGGCGGCTTCTTTAGCAAGGGAAGTTCGCTTCCCGACATCGATTTCGACGGCACGATCACCCGCGGCCGCGCGGAATTTGTCGTCGCCGCCGATGCAAACTTCAACGGCAATACCGTACGCCTCGATATTCTTCCGCACCCGAGCATCACGCAAGAGTCCGGCAGCATCACACTGACCGACAATTTCGCCTTCGGGCAAAAGTACGAGGGAGCGGGCAAACTCGGCGCTGGGGCTCAGGCTCCTGCGCCAGCCCCGGATAACAGCCCGAAACCGGACGCAGGAGAACACACTGGTACCTGTGCTGACAAGGTGGTACTTGACCGCGGCCACGTCGACATTGCGGTCACCCGTGAGGGTGATGAGTTCCTCACCCGCTTGAAGGATGAAACGGCCCTCGTGGACAAGAAGGCCGTCGAGCGTCCGCTCGATGACGTGGTCCTCGCGGTGCACGACAACGCCCTGCGCTCCCGCCCCGCCGCACTTAAGGGCAAGGACTTCGATTACCTAGGCAAGGAAAAGTTCTTCCTCCTCCCACAGACCCAGGAGCAGAGCATCATCTGGCCGGGCTATAACACCCAGGCCCTCAACTACAAGGACTATAAAGACGGCAAAGTCACGCTCAACATCAAGCCCGTGGAGATGCCAGAGGGTGCGCAGGTAGGCCTTTTCACTGCCGAAGGCTTGGGCAAGGTTTTCACCCCGCTGATCAATTCCGCCGAGGGTGACTACTCCATCGAGACCACTTTTGCTTCGCACACCCACACCAATTGGGCGTTTACCAAGCCAGGCATGTACAAGCTTGAGGTCACCTATTCGGCCACCACCACAGAGGGCAAGGACATCTCCTCTGCTCCCCAAACGCTCACCGTCGCAGCGGGCGATGCCGCAATCAAAGACTGTGCGAACTCGAAGGACGGAAACGAAGGCGAAGACACCCCGAAGCCTGGTGGCAAGAAACCCGGAGATAAACCAGGCGATAAGAAGCCAGACGATAACCAGCCTGGTGGCCAGAAAGACAAGACATCCTCTCTGCCCAAACTCGAGGGCCTGTGGGGCCTGGTACTCCCAGTTGTCTTGGCCATCATCTTCCAAGGCTTCCTCAACTTCTACAACGATCACCGTGACCAGATTGCGGCGCGGTTCAATGGCCTTCTTCCCCGCTAGAAAGGACACACTGGATTGCACTCCACACCACCCGCTGCTCAGCGCTTGAACTTGCGCCAGAGCAGTGCACTGCAGAAAACCAGCGCCGCCGTGTTCACGTTCACCGTTGCCGTGGCGATGCTTGTGGCCGTCCTTGGCTATCCTGCGCCAGCCCGCGCCGACAGCGAGCTCATCGATTCCGGACATGTCGATGCCTTTTATGTCTCCGCGCCGGGCGGTCAACTGACCTTGTCGATGAAGGAGGATGTCACCGGCAGTGGTGTTCTCCGGCCCGGCAACGATGTCATCCTCAAAGTCGCAGAAGAAGCATGGAGCGAGGCGACCGAGCGCATCGACGGCATTGGTATACCCACGTATTACCTCCCCCAAACCCAAGACAGCTCGCTGCTCTGGCCGGGTTGGGATACCCAAGCGGCACAATCTGCTGGCTACAAAGACGTTAACTTCGAATTCGTCGAGGTCACTGGGCCTGGTGACGTCTTTATCTTCGAAACGGCTGGCTTCGGCGATATCCAACCGGTCACCGATGCCGGTGAGCTCGATCTCGTTTCTGGTGACGTCATCAACCAGGCGTACCCGGCGCATCGCCACGTTAACTGGGCTTTTAGTGAACCTGGTATCTACACCATGACTGTCCAAGCGGAATCCAACGGCGATACGAGTAATCAGGTCACCTATACCTGGGATGTCGGTGATGGTGACTCAGCACCCCAGGAGTCCGGGGACGGGGAAACCAGCACCGATCATGGGGATGACGGTACCGAAGACAACCACGAGGCAGAGCTGAGCGACGCCTCCCCTAAGCAACCGGCATCCTCTTCCTCCGGAACACGCCCGGGAGGTGGAAACGCTGGAGGCGGTACCCGCCGTGCGGCATCCGCAGGCGGAACCAGGAACGCGAAGCAACAGGCAAGCAGCAAGGAGCGTAAAGAGCGCGGAGAAAGGAAAGAGCGCAAGCCTTCTCGCCGATCCGCCGAAGCCGCGGACGGGGAGAATGTGGACACCGTCGCTGCGGCCGGCTACTACGACAGCGGGCAAAACCTGCTGCCGTGGGGCATCGGAATCCTCGGCCTGGGCATGCTTGTGCTGGGCCTGGCGCTGGCGCGCCTCGCGCTCATGAAGGGCCGCGACTAATGCCACTGAAGGTTCGCACTCGGACGCAGTACACCGCGCTTCTTTCCGCCATCTTTCTCGGCGCGTCCATGGTGAGTGGCTGCGCGAGCTCCGCCAGCGGAGACGATGGGAAGGTGAAGGTGGTGGCGACGACGCCGATACTGGGGGACGTCGCCAAGCACGTAGCAGGTGAGGATGCCACAGTGACCACGCTGATTCCTGCGGGAAAGGATCCACATACCTTTGAGCCGAGCCTGCGCTCGGTGCGCGATATCGCTAACGCCGACGTATTGCTGTCCAATGGTTTTCTCCTCGAGCCGCAAAGCCTGCTGAAGTCCTTGCGGGAGTCATCGGATGTGCCCGTCACTGAAGTGGCGGACCAAGCATCCACCCACGGCGCGAAGCTCGTCCCCTTGGTAGAAAACGTTACCCTCGATGCGGTATGGCTGGGATTGCGTGTGCGCAACGCAGCCCCAGGTACCACGAGCGTCGACATGCGTCTGCTCGATGTGGAAGGCCCCGGCGATGTCGCGGCCTACGTAGTCTCTACATTCGGTACACCTGAGCCGCTCTTTAACAGCGCTGAAGGGATTGACCAGCACAACGATTCCACGACGCTGCCGGCTAATGCTCACACGCACGTCTCCTGGGCTTTCAACAAGCCCGGAATTTACCGGCTGAGCTTCGGTGCAACAGATAGTTCGCCACAGGAGTTCACAGTGGCGGTGGGCGTAAGCGCACCTGAGGGGATGCACGCGCTCGATGCAGGTCACGTCGATATCACCGCGGACATGGCTACAAGAAAACTCGACTTGGAGGATCAAGGCGAGCGTTTTGATCCGAACACCACGGTGCTCAGCATCCCGAATTCCGCTCTCCAACAGATACCGCCGGATCCCTCCTACCGTTTCTTGGGCCGGCCCGGGGATGAGACCTATCTCCTGCCCCAAGCTGTCTTGGGCAAGCACATTCACGGCGAAGTAGACCCACATCTGTGGCATAACGCCGCCAATGTCATCAGCTTTACCGAGGTTATCGCTGAGCAACTTGCGCAAACGGATCCCTCGCACGGCACGGACTACCGTGCTCGCGCACAGGACTACATCGCACAACTGCGAGCCGTCGATGCAGAGGTTCGTCAGCTCATCTCTGCCATTCCTGAGCACAACCGCCACCTCGTCACACCCCACCACGGATACGCCTACCTGGAGCAAGGCTACGGCATTGATATCGCGGGTTTCGTTAGCCCCAACCCGGCCATCGAGCCCTCGCCGCGCGATGTCATCGCGCTGCGCCGCACCTTGGAAAACCTCCAGCTTCCCGCGGTGTTCGTGGAACCGACCCAACAAGCCAGTGCAGACGTCATTAGGGAGGCCGCCGATTCCCTCGGGGTGGCGGTGTGCCCCATTTACGGTGACACCCTCGATGACGCCGTACCGACGTATCTCGATCTAATGCGTTTCAATGCACACTCACTCAACCGCTGCCTTGGCAGCACAACAAAGGAATCTCATGTCTAATCGCACCATCCGAACTTTCACTATGCCGCTTGCGGCAGCACTGAGCGCCGCAGCGCTGGCCTTCGCGCCCTCCGCCGCCTGGGCCGGGGATCTGGCTCAAGTTGTCAGCTCCGACGAAGAGGTGGCGGCACCAGGAACTGCTGCCGCCATCGATCACGGCCACGTCGACCTAGGCCTGCTGCTTAATGAAGGCCACGCAGAGTTCCTCGCCCGTGACGATTCGGCCGAAACACCCGTGTGGCGTCAACCCGACGATATGGTCTTCCAGGTGGGCGACAACGCCCTGCTAACCCTGCCTGAGGACAAGGCTTTCTCCTTCGTCGGCGCCGAGCCCGGTTCGCAGGTTTGGGTCGTTCCACAAACGGAGCAGGCTGATGTGCCGTGGCTAGGTTGGAATACCCAGGCCCCCTCTCTAGAAGCGAACGTTGAGAGAGGAGTCACTATGGAGTTCCTCGGGCACCAAGGACCAGGTGAATTCTCCCTCTTCTTGCAGAACGGCGGCTTCGAGGAACCACAGTTGCTATGGTCCACCGCCACCGGGAACTCAGAAGGCTTCTGGGTCGACTTGGGCACGCATACCCACGCCAATTGGGTGTTCACTGAGCCCGGCATCCACCAGGTGCGGGTCCGCATGAGCGGCGAAGGCGCGGGCGAAAGCGCCGGCAGCGAGGTAGCCGCCGAGGCTACGTTGACCTTTGCTGTAGGTGATGAAACGGATGTCGCACAAGCTCAGGCAACAGAATGGGATCCGAACGCTGAATCCTCTACCGATCCAAGCTCTGCCTCGGCATCCGTGCCGGTATGGATCTGGGCACTGGCCGGCGTGGGCGTCCTCGTTCTTATCGGTGCCATTATCGCCGTCGTGCGTGCGAAGGGCGGCCAGCGTGACTAGCCCCCTCATTGCAGTCAAGGACCTGTCCGTTTCGCTCTCCGGCCGCAGGGTCATCGACGCCGCTAACCTGTCCGTTCACCCCGGCGAGTTCATCGGGCTCCTCGGCCCCAACGGCGCGGGCAAAACCACGCTGATGCGCGCCATCTTGGGTCTCGTCCCCTTCACTGGGACCATCGACGTGGGCACCTCGCTGGGGTATGTCCCGCAGCGCCACGACGTGGAATGGGACTTCCCCATCAGCGTGTCCAACGCTGTGCTGAGCGGACGCACCGGACTTGTGGGTTGGTTCCGTCGTCCGGGACGTGCTGATAAACAGGCCGCCCGCCGGGCCATCGAGCTCACCAACTTGGAGGAATTCGCACGACGCCCCATCGCGCAGTTGTCCGGTGGCCAACGTCAGCGTGTACTCATCGCCCGGGCCTTAGCCTGCGAGCCTGAGGTACTGCTTCTCGACGAACCATTTACCGGCCTCGACGCCCCCAACACTGAAGAGCTCCTACTTCTCTTTGACAAACTCACCGCCGATGGCACCAGCGTTGTCATGTCCACGCACAACCTCTCGGAGGCCGCGCATTCCTGCTCGCGGCTCGTGCTGTTTAACCGGGGAATCATCGCGGATGGTCCAGCGGAAACACTGCGCATGACCTCGCAGCCCTGGAGCGACACGTTCGGGGTCTCAGCTTCTTCTCCATTGCTTTCTGCGATTGGGGTGGCAGCATGATCGACATTTCACTCATCGAGTTCTTCCAGGATCTCACCAACCCACACTTGGACTTCCTGGCGCGTGCGGTGGGAATTTCTATCCTCGCTGCCATCGTGTGCGGCGTGGTGGGATGCTATGTCGTGCTGCGCGGCATGTCTTTCATCGGTGATGCTGTTTCCCACGCGGTCTTCCCGGGGCTGGCCATTGCCTTCGTGCTCCAAGGCTCAGTCTTGCTGGGCGGCGCCGTGGCGGGCTGCACCGTCGCGGTGCTCATCGCATGCTTCTCCCAGCGGCGCACCGTGCGCGAGGATTCCGTCATCGGAATCTTCTTTGCCGCCGCCTTCGCCCTCGGCATGGTGATCATCTCCCGAGTAGACGGCTATACAGCCTCGCTCACCAGCTTTCTCTTTGGCTCGCTCACGGGTGTCTCCCGCGCGGACCTCTACACCGCGTTCACCGTCACGGTGCTCATCGTGGCCACGGTTCTTCTCCTTGGCCCCCAGCTCACCGCCACCTGCTTGGACAAGGAAACCGCCCGCGCAATGGGTCTTCCTGTCTTTGCTCTGGACATCGTGCTCTACCTCTGTGTTACGGGCGCAGTGGTTATCTCCGTAGGCACCATCGGCAACGTCCTCGTCCTCGCGCTGCTTATCACCCCAGCCGCGACCGCCCGCCTGCTCTGTGACTCGCTGGGCTCGATGATGTTCGCAGCCGCGGCGATCGGCTCCTTGGGTAGCTTCTTCGGAATCTACCTGGCATGGGCCATTGACCTTCCCGCCGGTGCCACCATCGTTCTACTCCTTACCGCCTGTTTCCTCGTGGCATGGGTGCTCTCCCCTCTCATGCACTCCCGCCGCGCTTCCGCATCCGCCTCGACATCACACACCCCAAAGGAGACCTTGTCCGCATGAACATTCTCCCAATGACACGCATGATCTACCGTCCCCTCGCCTTGACCGCAACCGCTGCTCTAGCGCTGAGCTCCCCGATGCTCGTTCACGCTGCACCGCCCGCCCTCGCGGCCGAGCAAGCGAGCGACACTTCCTGTGATGCTGACTCCCTCCACGCCTTCAGCCGCGGACACCAAGACCTCGCTTTGGTCGGTGACTCCGGGGACCTGTCCTTTATAGCCCGCGATGATGAATCCGGTGAGGACTATGCCTCTGGGGAGTTCTACGTAGAAGTAGGCAGCAACGCCGCTTTCGATGAATCAGCGGGCAGCGATATTCCATCGAGTGGTTGGCAAATCCCCCAAACCCAAGATCCGAATATCCCCTGGGTGGGGTTCAACACCAGCTACCTCGACGAGGCCACTGCGGCCGATGCCACTTTATCCTTAACGCTACACAGCGGCCCGGAAGGCGGACGTATGGTGGGCTTCCAGAACTCCGTGGGTGCTGACCCGACCGTGCTTTTTGACTCCGAGAACCCGGATATCACGTGGGACTATCCTGATCATTTCCACAGTCACACCGGGATCATCTTTAGCGAGCCGGGCGCCTATGCTGCCACTTTTACCTTCACCCTCAACGATGGCTCCGAGCACTCTATTGATGTGCCTTTCTTGGTAGGTGGCGCGGACACCTCTGAGCTTTGCCAGCTGGAGTGGGGCTCGGGCGAAGGTGGCAGCGGTGGCTCGGGAAGCCCGAAAAACCGCCCTCAGCAGCTGGCCAAGGACATTAATGACACTTCCAAGTCCATTGCGCAGTTAGATAAGACGATGGACAAGACCTTCAAAGAGGCCGATACCTTCTTCAACGGCGGGAAACCCTCCGATGCGAAGAATGCGAAGGAGGAAAAGAACTCAGAGCGCTCCACACGGGCCAGCGCGCGGAAGGACACGAAACCACAGAAAGAAACAGGGTCGAAAGAGCCAAGCGCTCCCAGCTCTGCGACTGCGCAAGGCCGCAACCCGGCCCCCAACGCTACAGCCCACACTGCACAAGAACCGAGAGATTCGGCACAGCGTGGGTCCTCGCGCAGCACATCGTCCGCCGACGCCAAGGACTCGACGCGCAGCGCCGCGTCCAACCGCGAAAGGAATGCCAGGAAAGAAGCAGCGGCACAACGCCCGGCATCTGACGCGCCAGAACAGTATGCTGACGGCGGAAACATCCAGGCTACGAGCTATGGAGCCCCGATGGTGGGCTTCTGGGCGGGCTTTCTGGCGGGCATGGGTTCGCTGGCCCTGCTGCTAGGAATTGGGCTTTTCATCGCCGTGCAATTCTTCCGCCCGCGCAAGCGCGACTAGCACTACCGCCATGCGCACAGCCTGTAAGGAGGGGGATCTGGTTTCGGCACTAGCGCAGCAAACAACTAGAGTTATTCCTTATGTGTGAAAACAGACCCTCTACCGCCCCTGACTTCCTCCTGTCCCGCGCGACGGGGTCTGTGCGTACCCAAGGATCAGTGGCCACCTTCAGCGATGTTGACGCTGCCGTAGCTGCTCTGCGTGCCGGCACGGCACCCATGGTTGTCGGCGCGCTGCCCTTCCACAAGGGTGACCCAGTGGCACTGACCGTGCCGCGCAGCATCATCCGCGAGGACGGGCCACTCGAACCACACGCCTATTACCGCAGCGGTACGTTCAACGCGCGCGTGACTGGGTTTGACCCAGAGCCGGAGGAGCACCTGCGCCGCATCGAGGCGGCCATTGCCACGATCGAGGCCTCCAAACTGGATAAGGTGGTGCTTGCACGCGCCGTCGACATCGAGTTCAATGCCCCTGTGGATCCGCTCCTCGTCGCCGCGCGACTCATTGATTTATCTTCCCACCGCGATGGCTTTATCGCCGACCTCACTCCGGCTGGACGCCCTGGCGCAATGTTCGTCGGATCCTCCCCAGAAGTGCTGGTCAAGAAGCAGGGATCAACGGTTACAGCTTTCCCCCTAGCCGGCTCCGCACCCCGCCAGGCTGATAAGGCACGCGATATCAAAGCGGGCCAAGACCTCCACAACTCAGCAAAGGACCTGCGCGAACACGCCTTCGTGGTGGACCATATCCGCCGGATTCTGCAGCCTCTGTGCGAGACCCTCGATGCCCCCACGTCTCCGCAGCTGACCTCCACCAATGAGATGTGGCATCTGGGAACGCCGATCGCGGGAACCCTTAAGGATTCGAGCATTACTGCCCTCGAGTTGGCCGAGCTGGTCTACCCCACCCCTGCTATTTGTGGCACCCCCACTGAGGCCGCACAAGCGCTTATCGAAACCGCTGAAACCGACCGCGGCTTCTACGCCGGCGCGGTCGGCTGGTGCGATGATTCCGGCGACGGCGAATACATGGTAGCCATCCGCTGCGCCGAGGTGGCCGGCGATGGCCTCTCCGCCCGCGCGTGGGCTGGCGGAGGAATCGTCGTGGATTCCGACCCGACGGCCGAGCTTCAGGAAACCACGGCTAAGCTGCGCACCATTTTGCGCGCGCTCAACCTCTAAAGCAGCTTTTAGGCTCGCTCGATCGGGTTCTTCAGGCTACCCACGCCGGGGATCTCAACTTCGATGGTATCGCCCGGCACCATCGGCGCCGTGCCAGCCGGGGAACCCGTCGTGATGACATCACCCGGCAGCAGCGTGTAGGACTGCGAGATCTCAGCGATGATGTCACCCATCTTCACAATCATCTGATCCGTATTGGAATCCTGCTTCTGCTCTCGCTTGCCCTCGTGAGTGAGGTAGGCGTTAATCTTCTGATTATCGAGATTGATGCAGTCCAAGTCCGTCTCAATCCACGGGCCCAGCGGGCAGAAGGTATCGATGCCCTTCGCACGTGCCCACTGGCCATCCTGGAACTGCAGGTCACGCGAAGAAACATCGTTACAGATCGTGTAGCCGACGACGTGATCGCGCCACTTCTCTGGATCAATATTCTTTGACACCTTGGAAATCACCACGGCGAGCTCGCCCTCGAACTCAACGTTGGTAGCGAACTCCGGAATCTTGATGGGTGCACCGGGGCCGATGACCGAGGTGGAGGGCTTGATAAAGATCGTCGGCGGCAGGTGCTCCGCGGATTCCTTGAAGACTTCCGCCACGTGGTCGGCGTAGTTGCGGCCCAGAGCTACGACCTTGGTGGGCAGGGTCGGCGCCAGCAGGCGTACTTCACTCAGCGGCCACTCACGGCCAGTCGGCTCCGGTGGGGTAAACGGTGTGCCGGAAATTTCCTTCGCCACCAGCTGGTCAAGCGGGGCGTCGGCGGGGCCATCAATGATGGCGAAACAGATACCTTCGGTGTGAGCAATTCGTCCTAAACGCATAACGGCCATACTACTCGCAAGGATTTTTAACTCGCGATCAGGGGTCTTGAGTAAAGGTTGCAAAGATTGCAATGCTTCTACTGGCATCAAGTTCCGCGGCGAGCACCTTCGCACAGGCCTAGCGCTGGGCGACGTCCCCTAAGGTCACCGCCCGTGTGTGTCCCCGCTGCGCAAGGTATAACTCAGCACAGGCCAAGGCATCACTGAGCGCATTGTGGCTTCCATAACGCGGTAGACCATAACGCGCGCGCACGCGGGGCAGGCGCAAATCTTCTCCGCGCGGGTAGGTTCCCATGCGCTCCATGTGGCGCCGCTCGAGCGCAAAGGTATCAACCACGCTCAGTCGCGGGCGCTCCCCAAAGACCTCACGGGAGGCAGCTTCAATAAACCCCACCTCCAAGGCCGCGAAATGCGCGAGTAGTGCGCGTCCCTGCAGAGCTTGGCGCAATTGCGTCACCGCGATACTTAGCTCCTCGCCGGCATCAATGACCTCCTGCGTCAGCAGGTGGACATGTGCATCCTCGGCCACCTGCGCGCCGCGAACCACGGTATAGCCGGCACCAGATAAGTCGATGACTCCCCCGTTAACCGGCACCCAGCCAATGGAGACAATCTTTCCTTTTCGCGGGTCTAGGCTCGTGGTCTCCATGTCTACGGCAAGCAAATCTAGTTCATCGAGCGGGGTGCCTCGTCCTGGCGCGCCCCAATCCGCACGCCGTCTCCAGGGGCTCCACATCTAGATATTCCTCACCGGATACTTCGTGGCCAACGCATTCTGCATCGACTTGATGGCACGGAAAGCATCGCGCAGGTGCTCTCGCTCCATGCGGCCGAGGCCCTTGGGGTCGATGTGATAATCCGGCTGCTGGCCCTCCCGCAGCTGGCGGGCTTGATGCTGGAAGGACAGGGAACGCAGGTAGTCGAAGGCGTCGAGAAGCTCCTGTGCGCCCTGTCGGCTCACCGTACTACCCGCTGCTTCCCTGAGCCGTTGGCGCGTGTCCACCACGGTGGAACCGGAGGCCAGGGCGAAGAGACGGGCCATCTGCACGATGCCCGCTGTTCCGCCCTTTTTGATATTGAGGGTGTTTTCGTAGTCGCCATCGCGCTCCACCACAAGCCCCCGGAAGAAGGTCAGCGGTGGCTCACGGCGCGCGGCCAAGCTAGCTAGGTGGGCGTGCAAGCGCGTTGCCCCTTGTCCCATTTCCACGGCCGCAGTGTGAACTTCCCGGCCCAGCGCCTCGCTTCCATAGAGAACCCGGAAGTCGAAGAAGATTTGCGCGTTGAGCAGCGCCTCCGGTTGAGGGTCTCGAATCCACCGACGGAAGGTATCGATCCATTGGGAGCGCGTCATCCGCCACTGATTGGTCATGGCCATCATGTCCCCAGGACACAAGATCTGCCCGGCGTCGGCTAAGCCCTGGCACACAAAGGAACTAAGCCGCGCAAAATACTCCCCATGCGCAGCGGCATCGAAATCATCCGCGAGGACAAGCGCATTATCCTGGTCCGAGGCCAGCGCCATCTCTCGCCTTCCCTGCGAGCCCACGGCCACGAAGGCATACTCCACAGGCGGAGGACCGAGCTCCTCCTCCGCCAGCGTGCACAAGCGTCGTGCCATAGCATCGGCGGCAAGCGTGACCAGGCTCGAGGCTTCCGCCGGTGTGGAGCCGCGTTCCACGAAGCGCCCGGCTAGGCGCGTGGCCTCATTGAAGGCACCATTCAGCTCTGCAACACTGGAGCGCCGTGAAAGATCCGCAGCGAGGTAGACCGGATCATTGTGCAGCAGCCGGGTAACGTCCGACTGTGTCACTATCCCCTGCAGGGTGCCTTCTTTGACCACCGGCAAATGGTGGATTCGGCGCTCGGCCATGTGCAGCAGGGCCTCCATGGCCGGGGCATCTGCCGATACTGTGAGGGGCTGCGGCGTCATGATCTCCCCTACCGGCTCGGCAGGGTCGCGCTGGGCGGCGAGCACCCGGGTTCGCAAATCGCGGTCGGTAAGGATTCCGGTGAGACGCTTGTCTGACTCCGGGCCCGCTTTCACGACGAGTAACGAAGAAACGCCATGCTCTGTCATCAGCAGAGCAGCTTCGCGGATGGTAGTTGCGGCTGGCGTCGTCAACACGTCAGTCCGAATGAGCTCCCTCAGCGGCGTGCGGAGCACGTCTGTTGGTGCGGATTCGGTGAGCTCCCGCGCTGCTGCTCGGATCTGGCGGGACTGCGCTGAAAAGAAACGCGCGATGTCAAGGTTGCGCTCCGCGAGTTGGCTAAAGGCCTCCTGCGGGAGGGTGAAGACAAGGCTGTCTTCCACCGCGACCATCTCATAGGCAGAGACCGGCTCTCCCTGCAGTGTGGAGTAGCCAAAGGTAAGGCCAGATTCGCGGCGGTCCAGTAACACGCCTTCCTCTCCCACCACATCAATCGCACCGGTGCGGATGATGTGGAGATGAGCATTCTCTTCCCCCATCTTTATGGGAATATCCCCGCGGCGCAGGTAGATCATGCTCAGCTGTGAGGACAGGGCGGTGAGCTCTTCCTCCGGCAGACGGGAGAAAGGCTCATGCTGGGCGAGGAAGCTAGTGACCTCGTCTATTTCGACGCTCATGCGCCAACCATACAGCGCTAGGCACTGAGCGCGGCGGCGATTCGATCACCAATTTCAGGGGTATGCGCCTGTGCTCCTCCGCGGGCGGAAACATTGGCCGCCACGGCCTCTTCGATGCGCACGGCGTTGTCCTCGTCTCCGAGGTGGCGCAGCAGCATCGCCGCGGACAAGATCGCCGCGGTGGGATCCGCAATCCCCTTGCCCGCAATGTCCGGTGCAGAACCGTGGACCGGCTCAAACATGGAGGGATTAGCCCCGGAGGCATCAATATTTCCGGAGGCGGCCAAGCCGATACCTCCGGTGACCGCGCCCGCCAAGTCAGTCAGGATGTCACCAAAGAGGTTGTCAGTAACGATGACGTCATAGCGCGCAGGGTCGGTGACCATGTAGATGGTTGCGGCATCGATGTGGTTGTAGTCCACGCTAACCTCAGGGAATTCCTGCGCCACCTCGTCCACCGTACGCTGCCAGAGTCCGCCGGCATTAACTAGGACATTGGTCTTGTGCACCAAAGTCACGTGCTTGCGGCGGCCCATTGCGCGCTGGAAGGCATCACGCACCACGCGTTCAACGCCGAAGCGCGTGTTCTGCGAAACCTCTGAGGCCACCTCGTGTTCGGTTCCCTCGCGCAGCGTGCCGCCGTTACCGCAGTACAGACCTTCGGTGCCTTCGCGCACGACGACGAAATCAATATCACCCGGGTTCGCCAGCGGCGAGGTGGACGTTGGGTACAGCTTGGAGGGGCGCAGGTTAACGTGATGGTCGAGGGCGAAACGCATCTTCAGCAGCAGGCCGCGCTCCAAGACACCAGGCGGAACCTCACCGGGTGCGCCAATCGCACCGAGCAGGATGGCGTCGTGCTCGCGCAGGGATGCCAGGTCGGCGTCGGTAAGCAGCTCCCCGTTGCGCAGGTAGCGCCTAGCACCGAGGTCATAGTCAGTGACCTCGATATCCTGGCGAACCGCGCGCAGGACCTTCAATGCCTCCGCGGTTACCTCAGGACCAATGCCGTCGCCACCAATCACTGCTAGTTTCATTTTGTGGGATTCCTTTCTCACATATTGGATACATGTGAGCGTACCACTCTCCACACTTCGGCGACGGAGAAACCCCCGTGAAGAACCACGGTGGATCCTTCACGGGGGCTGTTGCGAAAAGCTTAGCGCTGTGGGCTATGCGTCCAAGTCGAGCTGGCGGCAGGTAGCACCCAGCGCCGCGTTGATGTCCTCGACCAGCTCCTCCGCCACCTCACGTTCGACGCGCAGGATGAGCACAGCATCGGAGGCTTCCTTACCCTGGGTCAGGGCGGCAGCCACGATGTTGATTCCAGCAGCGCCCAGCTTGGTGCCCACGGTTCCCAGTGCGCCCGGGGCATCCTTGTAGGAGAAGAAGAGGTTGCGGCCGGTAGCGCGCATGTCGACGCCGCGGCCGTTGATGCGGACAATCTTCTCCACACCATCGATACCAGTCAAGGCACCGGTGAGCTGGGAAACCAGACCGTTCGGGCCGATGACCTTCACGCGCACCGAAGAGCGGTGGCCCTTCGACTCCACGTTGGTCTTAACATCCACGGTCACGCCGCGGCTTTCGGCGATCTTCATGGCGTTGACAAAAGTAACGGTTTCCGAAACCACGCCGGAGAACACGCCGCGAACGGCAGACAAACCAAGCGCTGAGACTTCTTCATTGGCCAGCTCACCACACGCCTCCACCTCGATGGCGACGGGCGCTGCACCCAGGAGGTTTCCGGCAACGAGACCAAGCTTCCGCGTCAGATCCAGCCAACCGGATACCTCCTCGCCGACCTTGCCGCCTTCAACATTGACAGCGTCGGCCACGAACTCACCGGCCAGCGCCTTCAACACGGATGCGGCGACGTCGGTACCCGCACGGTCCTGCGCCTCTACCGTGGAAGCACCAAGGTGCGGAGACACGGTTACCTGCGGCAGCTCGAAGAGTGGGGAGTCGGTGCAGGGCTCGGAAGCATACACGTCGAAGCCCGCGCCGCGGTGGTGGCCCGACTTGATGGACTCTGCCAGCGCTGCCTCATCAACCAAGCCACCGCGGGCGGCGTTGATAATAATCTGACCCTTCTTGGCCTTAGCCAAGAGCTCAGCATCAAACATGCCGGCGGTCTCCGGCGTCTTAGGCAGGTGAATGGTCACGAAATCAGAGCGGGACATGAGATCCTCAAGGCTCACCAGCTCTACACCCAGCGCTGCTGCGCGAGCCGGGTTGGCATAAGGGTCATAGGCAATGACGGTGGTTTCAAAAGCCAGCAAACGCTGTGCGAAGAGCTGGCCGATGTGGCCGAAGCCGACGATGCCGATGGTCTTGCCATAGATCTCGACGCCCTTGAAGGAGGAACGCTTCCACTCCCCCTGACGCAGAGACTGATCTGCTGCCGGCACCTGGCGGGCGGTGGCTAGAAGCAGTGCGATGGCCTGCTCACACGCGGAGTGAATGTTGGAGGTCGGCGCGTTGACAACCATGACGCCGCGCTCGGTGGCAGCGGGGATATCAACATTGTCCAAACCGACACCAGCGCGGCCCACAATCTTGAGGTTCTCCGCAGCGGCCAGCACCTCCGCATCCACAGTCGTGGCGGAGCGGACGAGGAGGGCGTCAGCCTCCGGCACCGCGGCGAGCAGCTCCGCACGATTTGGACCATCTACCCAGCGGACCTCGACGGTGTCCCCGAGAGCATCGACGGTGGATTCTGCAAGCTTATCGGCGATAAGAACGACCGGCTTCGACATAACTTCCTTTACTAGTCAGAATTGGAGATGCCGAGAAGTGTAGTTTATTCTTTCCAGCCCTGAGTGATTTTATGCGTGAATTCTGTCACTGAACCGAATTCCGGACCAAGGGCCACGATCGGCCCGTCTGATAGTCCAGCTGTAATCGCCGCGCCGGCCTTCGTCGCCGTCGGATCCGGGTCCTCCATCACGAACACCGTACCGCCATATGCGGTGGCATTCACCACATTGGCTAAGGGGCTATCTTTCGTCGCCACTATTACCGGTGCCATCTGCGCATCACGGCGCGCTTGCGCGGGAATCGCCGGCATCTTCTCCTTGGTAAGATGCTGCGGCAGCGGCTCCCACGCGGCCTTGAGCTCCGTTTTCGTAGAGGAATCCAAGCGCGCGATGTTATCAACCATGCGCTCACGGTTCATCACTACTTTGGAATCAAAACGAAAAGCGGTGTACTCCCCCAACGCCTTGGTGTTTCCTGGGTCGTGGATGACCTCGAGTTGCCCGCTCTGGCTAGCCCACGGGACGTTGCCGATAACCAGGATTCGGTCAACATCAAGGTCATTGAGCAGTTGTGAAATCTGCGGGCGAATCGAATCGTCGTAGGTCACCATGGGAACGCGCTGCGACACGCTCAACGTCGCTGCGCGCAAGGCCGCAGCATCCGTCTCCTCGGCGAGGATCAGCGAATTGCTCTCCTTGAAAAATAAACGTGCCGAATCGATTCCCCAACGGTCCCCAACAACGGTGACTTCATCGGCGAATTGAGGATCAATGAGCCGCAGGCGGTTTTCCTCGCTCGCGCGAGCCAGATCAATCTCCGACTCAGGGAGAGCGGTGATGTCTTGAGTCAAGAGGGGCTCACCGCGTCCCAGCGATGAGCACCCTACGGCTCCCAGAGCGGTCATGCCCAGCAGTAGCGCCGCGGAGACGGCCTTTAGCCCACGTAGAAATGGAATCTTAACGAGCAAAGGCCTGCGGCCCCTCCTCGCCACCAGAGAGATTCGCCTCGTCCACGTCACGCACTACCTTTTTGTTCAGCGCGTATTCAACGATGCCAACGAAGCGCTCGCGGCGGTCAGCAAAGAACTGGTGCACAGTCTTTGCGGTCAGCAGCTCTGGTTCCAGTTCGTGGGAGGCCAGCACGCTATCGAACTCAGCATCCTCCATGATCGATTTCGACTGCACGCGCGGCAGGTAGCGCTCGGGCGAATGCCCATCGATGACAACCTCGGTGCGTTTGCCCATCGGAGTGCGGTTCAGCACGGAGTTTGCCAGCACGCCGCTGACGCCGTGGCGCTCGCACCAGCGAAGTGGGAAGACGGGGAAGAAGCCCGGCTGCAGCTCCTCAAAGCTATGGCGGCTAAATGGACGGCCCGTACGCCAGTCCTTTGCGCCACGAGCCATGAGCAGGGCGTACAGGCCGTGCCACACTCCGTCGTGCTCTCCTACCGACAACAGGCGGGACTCGCGGAAGGAGGCATCACGGACGGTCTTCGGAATATCCTCGGTGTCGCCTGCAACCCATGCGGTGACCTCGTCGACATCGCGTGCGGCACGTAGCTTCACGGCCGACGAGCCGTAGAGCTCACCAAAGACGCCGCTCCAGAACCACTGGTTGAGGCGGTCCCAGGATTCCTGGCTCGACAGCACGCCCTTCTTCTCCGCCAGACGTGCCAAGATCACCGCCAGCGGAATGATCTGCTCGGAATAGGGCACCTGCTCCAAAGATAGGATGCAGCGCTCAGCTAAGAATTCAGCCACCTCACGGAAAGTAATCACTAGGGTTTGCGAAGCCTTGCGGTACTCCGACAGCGAGAGCTGCAGGATATCCTCGCGCTGGCCGCCAGCGTTGCCCTTCTCCCCCGACACCAGCAAAGACACTGCCGACAAGAACTCATTACGGCCAATGCCGTCGAGCGCTCGGAAGGCACGCAGCTGCTTCTCGACGGCCGCCCAATCCTCCGCCAGGTGAAAGTCCGGGTCCTCCGAGGCAAAGACTGCGGTGAGGAGATCGAAGACATCCATCTGCAAACCAGCCGAGTTCACCTGCGCGAAGATGGAGCCAATGCCAGCGCGCGCAGTCTCACGAGAAAGACGGATCATCGGCACAGTGTAGCCGGACAGGGGGCGCAGAATCCGGTTGTTGAAGGCAGCAACAACATCGCGATTGGCGCCGTCATTAGCTGCCGCGAGCTCGAAGAGCATGCTAGTGCCCTCCTCGCTCAGGAGCGCGGAGACGGGAATGCAGCATGCTTCCACGGCGGCCTCACGGCTGTTCAAAGAAGACTCGAGCTCTGGCGCGAAGTGGGAGCGCAGCTCGCCGTGTTGGTTGATCGCGAAGACGGCCTCATCCGGCATGATGTCCTCGGAGGTCGCCTTATGCAAGTCTACAAAGTACTTGCGGGAAACCTTCTTGGAACGAAAATCAGTGGTATCGACAAAACCCTCGCCACGGAAGCAGTGGTACAGAGTGGTCAACCTCTGCTGACCATCGAGCAGAAGCAGACCGGGGTTTACCCCGGTATTGGGCGCACCTGCGAGCGGCCGCGGCCGAAAGCGCATAGCCTCGTTGCGGGTATCCAAGGCCATAAATGCGCCGAGCGGGTAGCCGCGCAGGACAGTGACGATCAACGATCGGATGCGGTCCTCGTCCCAAGAATAGGAGCGCTGGAAATCGGGAAGCTGAATATCACCGCGATCGATGCGGGCGAAGAGGTCATTAAGGTCATAGCTTGGCGTAGAGAAACCCATGGCCTCAACCCTACTCTCGGATGTGGGAATGTGCCCGTTTGTGCGCGAACATCACAAAACAAAAGATTCCCGTTGACCACTGCACACAGGCCAACGGGAATCTTCAGATAAACGCGGTTTAGGCAGTTGCGTCCAGCGGATTCTTTACCCAGCTCATGAGATCGCGCAGCTGGGAGCCAGTCTGCTCGATCGGGTGGGAGTTCACCTTGGCGCGCAGATCCTCGAGCTCCTTGTTGCCACCCTCAACGTTGGCAACGAGGCGCTTGACAAAGGTGCCGTCCTGAATGTCGGTCAGGACATCCTTCATACGCTCCTTCACGGAAGCGTCGATGACGCGCGGTCCAGAAAGGTAGCCGCCGAACTCCGCGGTGTCAGAACAGGAGTAGTTCATGTTCTTGATGCCACCCTCAACGATGAGATCAACAATGAGCTTCAGCTCGTGGCAGACCTCAAAGTAGGCCATCTCCGGCTCGTAGCCAGCCTCGGTAAGGACCTCGAAGCCGTTCATGATCAGGTACTCCACGCCGCCACACAGGACGGCCTGCTCACCAAAGAGGTCGGTCTCAGTCTCATCCTTGAAGGTGGTCGGGATAACGCCGGCGCGGGCACCGCCGATGGCTGCGGCGTAGGACAGGGTCAGTTCGCGTCCCTCGCCCTTCGGATCCTGTTCGGTGGCAATCAGGCAAGGAACGCCCTTTCCGTCAACGAACTGGCGGCGAACCAGGTGGCCCGGCCCCTTCGGAGCGACCATACCGATGGTGATGTTCTCCGCCGGCTTGATCAGACCGAAGTGGATGTTGAGGCCGTGGCCGAAGAACAGTGCGTTGCCGTCCTCCAGGTTCGGCTCGATGTCCTCGGTGAAGATGGCAGCCTGAGAGGTATCCGGCGCCAGCAGCATGATGACATCAGCCCACTTGGCAGCCTCAGCATTGGTGAGAACCTTGAAGCCAGCCTCCTCTGCCTTCTCGCGAGACTTGGAGCCTTCGCGCAGGCCGATGGCGACCTCAACGCCGGAGTCACGCAGGTTCATTGCGTGGGCGTGGCCCTGGGAGCCATAGCCAATGATGGCGACCTTGCGGCCCTGGATGATGGTCAGGTCTGCATCGGAATCGTACAGAGTCTCAATAGCCATGTTTGATGTTCCTTTTCTCTTTGGGTTCGTGAGCACTACTCATCCAGTAGTAACTCTGCCTATTGAATTTGTATCACACTTTGGGACAGTCCGCCCACATTGTGAGATTTTTTATTTGCTCGGTGCCATCGCCTTCGGGCCACGCCCCAGCGCGACGTTTCCGGACTGCACCAGTTCGCGGATGCCGAAGGGCTCGAGGACGTCGAGAAGCGCCTGCAGCTTGCCGGGCGTGCCGGTGGCCTCCACCACCACGGACTCCGGCGATACATCCACGATGCGAGCACGGAAGATGTTCACCGCGTCGACCACCTGGGGGCGGTTCGAGTTATCCGCAGCCACCTTGACCAGCATGATGGCGCGGGCAATGGTGTTTTCCTCTTCCAGCTCCACCACCTTGAGCACCGGAACAATCTTGTTGAGCTGCTTCGTCACCTGCTCGATGACAACCTCGGAGGCGTCCACAACGATGGTCAGGCGGTTGATTCCCTCGGTTTCAGTCCGCGCGGAGACCAGCGAGATGAGGTTATAACCACGGCGGGTGAACATACCGGTCACACGGGAAATGATGCCCTCAATATCCTGGACGCGCACGGACAGGATGTGGCGAGTGATATCGTCTTTAGCCATTACTCTTAGGCCTCCTCGAGGGATTCGTGGATGTCGGCCGGTTCCTCGGCCGCGGACTCATTTTCATCAAACAGCGGGCGCAGACCAAGGGCGTATTGGATTTCCTCATTGGAGGCGCCGCCGCCAATCATCGGCCACACCTGGGCGTCTTGGCCCACAATGAAGTCGATGACCACTGGGCGGTCATTGATTGAGCGCGCTCGTTCAATCGCCGGGCCAATCTCTTCCACGGTGGTGACGCGAATAGATTCGCAGCCCAAGGCCTCGCTGAGTTTGACGAAGTCCGGGACGTACTCATCGTGCTCACGCAACTTGGTATGGGAGTACTTGTTCTCATAGAAGAGCGTCTGCCACTGGCGCACCATGCCCAAGTTGCCGTTGTTGATGACAGCCACCTTGATGGGGAACCCTTCCACCGCAGCGGTGGTGAGCTCCTGGTTGGTCATCTGGAAGCAGCCATCACCGTCAATTGCCCAGACTTCACGCTCCGGGCAGGCAGCCTTGGCGCCGAGCGCTGCGGGCACTGCGTAGCCCATCGTGCCGGCGCCACCGGAGTTGATCCAGCTTCGTGGGTGCTCGAAATCAAGGAACTGGGCCGACCACATCTGGTGCTGGCCCACACCCGCGCAGTAGATCGCCTCCGGGCCCACGATTGCGCTGAGTTGCTGAATAACCTCTTGCGGATTGAGCAGGCCGTCTGCTGTCGGCTCGAAACCGCGCGGGAAGCGGCTCTGCAGGTCTCCCAGGTACTCCATCCACGGGCCAATTCGCGGGGCATCCAGCTCCGCATCATTGGCATAAGCCTTTGTCAGGCGCAGAAGCACCTCGCGGGCATCGCCCACGATGGGGACAGCTACCTCACGGATCTTGCCAATCTCGGCCGGGTCGATATCTGCGTGAATAACCTCGGCATGGGGAGCGAAGGTGTCGGTATCACCGGTCACGCGGTCATCGAAGCGCGCGCCCACGGCGATAATGAGGTCAGCGCGCTGGAGCGCGGCGACGGCCGGTACCGTTCCGTGCATGCCGGGCATACCCATGTGTTGCGGGTGGTTATCCGGAAAAGCACCGAGCGCCATGAGGGTGGTCACCACCGGGATGCCGGTCAGCTCAGCAAACTCGCGCAGCTCGCGGGAGGCACCTGCCTTGATGACGCCGCCACCGACATAGAGCACCGGACGCTCTGCGCGAGCAATGCGCTGAACAGCCTGCGTAATCTGGCGCGGGTGCGGGGTCGTGGTGGGTTTATAACCCGGCAGGTCCGGCATCACAGGGCCGGAGTACTCCATCAGGGCGTTCTGGACATCCTTCGGGATATCCACGAGAACTGGGCCCGGCCGTCCGGTGGAAGCCAGGTGGAAGGCGGCAGCAATAGCCCCCGGGATGTCCTCTGCCTTGGTGACGATGAAGTTATGCTTCGTAATCGGCATGGTCACACCGCGGATATCAGCCTCTTGGAAGGCGTCGGTGCCCAACAACGAACTGCCGACCTGTCCGGTAATAGCCACGACGGGCACGGAGTCCAGGTTTGCATCCGCCAGCGGGGTCACCAGGTTGGTGGCACCTGGACCGGAGGTAGCAATCATGACGCCGACCTTTCCGGATGCCTGCGCATAGCCTTCTGCTGCATGGCCAGCTCCCTGCTCGTGGCGGGTGAGCACGTGGCGCAGCTTCGTGGATTCAAACAGGGCGTCGTACAGCGGAAGCACGGCGCCGCCCGGAATGCCGAAGACCAGCTCGGTGCCCAAATCTTCGAGGGTACGGACAATGGCGTGTGCGCCCGTGATGCGCTCGGGCGCCCGCTGTGGCGGTGTGGAAGCTGTCACGGTTGGTGTGCTCCTTTAGTGGGGGTGGATATCGGAGAGATCATCCAACGAATAACGCCCCCGTCTTTCCTTCCTGGGTGTGAAGGTAACGGGGGCGCATGCTGGTCGACGTCACTAGCGGACTCGCTACGGCTCGCGCCGCCCGGGTACTACTACGAGGTGAAGTCGAATAATGATCATGGGATAAACTGTACACTGATAGAAACGCCACCGCAGGCCTTTACCCCCATTTTTGGGATTTATTTCTCATTTAGCGAGATTCCACAGGTGGGGCGGTTCGCCACCGCGCCATATTGTCAATTACGATGACCCACTATGACGTCCTCACACCCGCAGAACGCATCTTCTCGCGCCGAACACCCCACGGCCGAAACGTTCAAGCCCACTCGCGAACACCTCCTCGGCATCGGCATCCTCGCCGCCATCGCTTTCCTCAGCATTGGCTGGGCCCCGAAGTACCTCTTCTGGATTCTCATCTTCCCCGTGCTGGCCATCTGGTGGGTCCTGCGGGCCCGCACCACCGTGGACAGCACGGGCATCCACATCACCTATGGCTTCCGCGGCCCCAAGCACATCGAGTGGAAAGACTTCCAAGGAATCGGTTTCCAGCGCTCGAAAGCCTATGCCCGCACCACGAAGGGCGATAACTTCAACCTGCCGGGAGTGACTTTCAACTCCCTCCCCCGCCTCGCTGCCGCTTCCAATGGGCGCATCCCCGACGCCCTGAGCGCTGGCCGTGACGCCGCCGATGACAAGGTGGTCATCGTCCACCGCGATGGCCAACAGATCCTCCTCACCAAGGAGGAATACGCCGAGTACCTCGAGAAACACCCCGAACTGAAGGATTAACCATGTACCCTCTCCGCTCTAAAGTCACCACCGTTGGCCGCCAGGCATCCGGTGCCCGCGCACTGTGGCGCGCTACCGGCTCCAAGGAGAGTGACTTTGGCAAGCCGATCGTCGCCATCGCCAACTCCTTTACCCAGTTCGTCCCCGGCCACGTCCACCTCAAAAACGTCGGCGACATCGTGGCCGATGCCGTCCGCGAAGCCGGCGGCGTGCCGAAGGAGTTCAACACCATTGCTGTTGACGACGGCATCGCCATGGGCCACAGCGGCATGCTCTACTCCCTGCCTTCGCGGGAGATCATCTCCGATTCCATCGAGTACATGGTCAATGCCCACACTGCCGACGCCCTGGTGTGCATTTCGAACTGCGACAAGATCACCCCGGGTATGTTGAATGCTGCACTGCGCCTCAACATTCCCACCATCTTCGTCTCCGGCGGCCCGATGGAAGCCGGCAAGGCCGTCGTCGTTGACGGCGTGGCGCATGCACCGACGGATCTGATTACGGCGATCACGGCCTCGGCCAGCGATGCCGTCTCCGACGAGGGCTTGACCCGCGTGGAGGAATCCGCCTGCCCTACCTGTGGTTCCTGCTCCGGCATGTTCACCGCCAACTCCATGAACTGCCTCACCGAGGCGCTCGGCTTGGCCCTGCCGGGCAATGGCACCACGCTGGCTACCCACAGCGCCCGCCGAGATCTCTTCGAGCAAGCTGGCCGCACCATCGTGGAGATGTGCCGACGCTACTACGGCGAAGAAGACGACGCCGTTCTCCCGCGCTCCATCGCCACCAAGGAAGCCTTCAGCAATGCCATGGCTCTGGATATGGCTATGGGTGGTTCCACCAACACCATCCTCCACACGCTGGCCGCCGCACAGGAGGGCGAGGTGGACTTCACCCTCGAGGACATCAACGAGATCTCCTACCGCGTACCGTGCCTGTCCAAGGTGGCCCCCAACGGCACTTACCACATCGAAGACGTGCACCGCGCCGGCGGCATCCCCGCCATCTTGGGCGAGCTGCGCCGCGCCGGCCACGTGAACCTCAAGGTCCACACCGCCCTCTACGACAACGCCGAGGAGTGGCTCGATGATTGGGATATCCGCGGCGGCAAGGCCACGGAAGCCGCTCTCGAGCTTTTCCACGCCGCACCCGGCGGTGTACGCACCACCGAGCCATTTAGCCAGTCCAACCGTTGGGATGTGCTGGATACTGACGCTGCCAATGGCTGTATCCACGACGCCGAGCACGCTTTTTCCTCGGACGGTGGCCTGGTCGTCCTGCGGGGCAACCTCGCCCCCAACGGGGCCATCGTCAAGGCCGCCGGCGTGGAGGAAGAGCTGTGGACCTTCACTGGCCCGGCCCGCGTGGTGGAGTCCCAGGAGGAGGCCGTGTCCATCATCCTCAAGAAAGAGGTCCAGCCGGGCGATGTCATCGTCATTCGCTACGAGGGGCCCGCAGGTGGCCCCGGCATGCAGGAGATGCTGCACCCGACTTCCTTCCTCAAGGGCTCCGGCTTGGGCAAGGCCTGCGCCTTGATTACGGATGGCCGCTTCTCTGGCGGCACCTCCGGCCTCTCCATCGGTCATATCTCCCCTGAGGCAGCCCACGGCGGCCTCATCGGCCTGGTGGAAAACGGTGACCCCATCACCATCAACATCCGCGAGCGCCAGCTCTCCCTCGACGTGGACGAAGAGGTCTTGGAACGCCGACGCGCCACCGAGGAGCAGCGCGAGAAGCCCTGGACGCCGAAGGACCGCAACCGCCCGGTCACCAAGGCCCTGCGCGCCTACGCCAACATGGCCACGTCCGCTGACCGTGGTGCGGTGCGCGTGGTGGATGGCCACGTCCAGTAGGCCATCCCGGCCATAATGAGCGGCAGTGCCACCCAGGCCAAGGACGAGCGCCAGCGGATAATAGCTTCCGCTGGTGCCCACAGGCCCTCGGGCGGCGCAGCGCTGGAAACTAGGCACCACCAGACCACTACGATGAGTAAGGTTCGCGCGGGACTGCCGGGGATCACCACCGTCGCAATCACTGGTAGCAGCCAGATGCAGTAGTAGCCTTGCATGAGACCAGTAGTCATTAGCACTCCGGCAAAAAGAACACCGAGTGAGCAGTACACCCACACCACTGGCTGCTCGCGCTTGTAGCGCCACAGTGCTACCAACGCTAGCCCCACCACTACGAGGAAAGCCACGGTTGCGCCCGTGATGGCTCCCCCCGACCAGTCGAGCTGCCGGCCCACGCCTTCGATGGAACCATTGTTATAGTCGCGGGCCTGCCCCAGGTAAGGCAGCAAACGGTCGACGTAATTCTGTGGTTGGGACATTGTGAACCACCCAGCGGCAAAAACCACGACCATGAATACCGCAGCCACGACGAGCACGGCGATATGGCCGGACAACAGTGATACCACGCCCAGAGCTAGAAACTGTGGCTTGATGGTCATGGCCACGCCAAGAATAATGCCCGCTGCGACGGCCTCCCGAGACTTCAGGGCCGCACGCCAGCCGCTTGCCAGCAGCTTGATAGTCAACAGCGCAAAAAGAACCTGTAGCAGGAAGAGGAAGCCGTTGATATTGGTAAGGCTCAGCGTGCTTTTCACCGGCTCGTTAAAGGCGCAGGCCACGATGACTAGCACAGCGAAGACAGGGCCCCGATAGCGCGCCGCAACCGAGGCAGCCAGCAGCCACAGCGCAGTGAAGATGGACACCGCGCCTAGCCACATCATGATAGTACGTGCGATGTCCCGGCCGGGCAGCCAGCCGATTGGTCCGAGAAGAAAAGTTGCCCCCGGTGAGTACAGGTAGTGGGGATCGAGCGTGGAGTAGTCCTCATCGTAGACCGGCTGACCATGGACATACTTGTCAACGGCGTTCCAAATGGGATCAAAATCAGATCCCGTGGTCCCGGCTGGGGACCACACTACGGCAGCAAATACCATAACGCCAGCAACGAAATAGAGCACCCGGACGGCCGGAACACGCCAATCAGGGTCAGAGGCCGGGGGAAGTAGGTTCTTCAACAAGTTCATCGCTAGGTAGCGTACCACCGTACATTTGGCGCTCTAGCCCGTCACTCAACATGGCGGCGAATGTGTTGGTGAGATGCGAAGAATCGCGGTAAACCATCACGTTGCCGATCACGCCAGGGCAACGCTCTGGACCACACATGGCGTTTGTCAGGTCAAGGTGAGTGACATCCAACCCAGCCAGTGCGCTCACGGCAGGGTTCTCAGCCAACAGTGAGTCGTCTCGCTCCACGCCGCAATCAAGCAGGGGATCGCCTGCAACGTATCCACCCGCAGCCACGCAGTCACGCACATCTAAGGGGCCTGCCGAGGTGTGCGGCCAGGGCGTGTCGCGCAAACCCCACACTCGCATGCCCGCACTGTTGAGGCGTTCGACCACCGTGCGGAGTCCCTCGGGAGTCTGCTCGGGCCCCATGGTTCCTGGCGCTGGCTGGGTAGAAATGAGAAAGGTGCCTTCCGTAGCTGGATTGGCCTCCATGTATTCCAAAGCAGCCTCGGTCCAGGCGGCGCACTCCGGGTAGTCGTGTCCGTCGGAGCGCTTAGGCTCACCGCCTGGGAAGCAGCCCATCTTCAGCAGCGGAACAATTCGAATCCCCTGGTCACGACCCACGATATCCAAGGTCGTCAATATATGGTCCGCATGTGAATTTCCAAACAGGTACATCGTACGAGCGGATTCCAGGTCACCGTATGCGCACGGTATATCCTCAGTGTTTCGCTGATGCGTCAGAATCGGCTCTTCATGTTCAAAAAGTGCCGTGCAGCCATCGGCGTGCGAGGCCGGGTAGAAAGACTCAATAGGGTTGAGAGCATTCGGCACCGGGTCACGCGGCGGCACCTCAACACCGTTTAGGAGAGCATCGGGGCCGGGATAGTCAATAGTGTCGCTCTCGCTAATGCTCGCGGTTGAATCCGAAACCGCAGGAGGCTGCGCCCACGCGGCCAGTGCTATAGCTGAGACGGTTAGCGCCGCGATACCTGCCGTCACACCCTTTTCTACACCGACTAACCTCCCTGGCGCCCAAGAGCGCTCTCCGGGTTTAGTTTTCTGCCGAGTCGGCACCTCCACGTAGCTCAGCGTGAGCCAGGCAAGCACCACCGAGAGGGCAATGACGCCGGCACCCGCCGCAAGTCCACGGGTAGTGCCAACAGCAGCGAGAATGCCCATACCATCGCGGTTGGACTCTCCCCCACTGAGTAGATAGGTAACCAACACCAACAATGGCCAGTGCCACAAGTAAAGACTGTAAGAAATTCGACCTAAGAATTGGAATGGTGCGGTGGTCAGAAGCCGACCGAGACGCGAGGAAGGTCCCGCGACGATAATGAGAGCCGCGCCCGCAAGCGGCATCAGCGTCGCAGGGCCGGGGAACTGCTGGGCGCCGTCCATGACTACTCCGGTGGCCAGGATGAGCGCTAGGCCAACAAGACTCCAGTCAGTCTTCCGATGACCGGCCCCAGCAGTTCCAGACATGCGGTGGGTTCCCGGTTGTGTCAGCCACAGCCCCAGCAGCCCGCCGAGGCCAATCTCCCAGAAACGGCTGAGCGGTGAGTAATAATTTGTACCTTGGTCAACACCATGCAGATACATCGCGTAAAGGAAGCTGGCCAGCGTAGCAATGCCGAGCCCCCAAGGGGCCATGTTTATACCACTGACCTGGGCCTTACCTTCACGGCGTCCACAGAGCCGGTACACACCTGCACACAGGAAGATGACCAGTAGGGATCCTAGATAGATTTGCAGCTGGGCTGACATGGACCACAGGTGTTGATACGTACTCACATCTTGACCAATGGCAGCGTAGTCCTGTCCGGCAGCCGATAAAGCGAAGTTTTGGACATAGGCTAACGAGCTCAGCGCTTCTCGGCCTTCTCTTCCCCACCGCGTCGGGGGAAAGACTATTAGGGCTAGGGCCAGCGTGACAGTGACCGTAACCACGAGCGCCGGAAAGAGTCGACGCAGCATCCTGATAACCACTTGGACTGGGGTTAGCCCCCGAGGGTTGAGGGCGTTGCGAATTTGGGGCCCGAAAAAGAAAACACCGCCGATGAGCAGGAAGACATCCACGCCCGCTGAGACCTTGCCCACGAAGACGTGGAAGAACACGACCAGCGCGATGGCCAAGCCGCGCAGGCCGTCAATGTCTGTACGATACGTCGATGATTTCGCCATAGCCCCTAAATCCTAGGACATTCGGGCTCTAAAACCGTCATCGGCATGATGCGTCGGAACGCTGATGCCTTGTGAACTGTGCCCACGATCAATCTCCGGCCAAAGCCTTAAGCGCCGCCAAATGACCATCGAAAGCTGTTTTACCTTCCTCCGTCAGAGCGACCCATACCGAATCTTTAGCGCGGCTGGTGCCGTACTCGCGGAAGCGCGTGACGTAGCCAGCTTTCTCTAATGCACCAAGCTGCTTGGACAGGGAGGCGTCGGAAAGCTCCGTGCGGTCACGCAACATAGCGAACTTCATCTCACGGTTTACTTCCCCACCCTGCGTGGCACCGAAAGCATTGAGTGTGGCGCAAATCTTAAAGCGATTGAGCGGGTGAATTACCGGATCGAGCCCATTCATCGCGGCATCCTATCCAGCGCACCCGTGTGCAACGTCCAAAAGACCGCCAAGCTGCACAGCACACCTGCGATGCACGAGGCAATAACGTGCCCTTCAACAAAAGGATTGAACAGTGCCGGCAGAATCATGAAACCCAAACCCGCAAAATACCGCCAGGTGACACTCCGTGACGCATGCGGATCCACCTTCTGTCGCATCGAATCCCTCACCCCCGTGCGATAAAAGAAGGCGAGACTCACCAAGAGCGCGAGTACAAGAAGCAGTCCACCAACAAGAACGAGAGGATGGACGTCATCCTTGATCCACATGTAGGCAAACCACGCACCGTACACCACCGCTGCGAGCAGGCTCAACCAGATGGGCGGCCGCTTGGCTGCGGCCAGCCGTTGTTGCTCCTCAAATGCAAGTGCGTCCCGAACATCCTGATCAGACAAAACTAAAGCTCCCCTCCTGCGGCACCAAAGTCATTGTTTTCCATTACAGAAAACAACTTACTTTACGCAATGGAAAACAACAAGAACTTGTATATAGCTGCAGGCTGGGAGCGTAGAAACGCGCTAACAACGCCTAGTTTATCGGGTTAACGCCAGCGCCAAACCACCAGATAGCGACCAGCGCGGCCACGCCAATGACGACGAAAATCCAGGACGTTGCCAGCGGGCGGCGAGTCCAGGAGCGATTGAAGTCCAAGGAGATGAATCCCGGGCCGGTGAACTGCAGGGCCACCGCGATAACGAAGAGGACGAGACCCAGCCAGACACTCTCATTCCACGCGAAGACATCCAACCCGGCACCGGAGGCGTTGAGGCCGTGGATAGCGGAGAAGCCCGTGACGATAAGGCCGAACATAGCGGCCAGCGGTGTCACCAGGCCGAGAAGCAGGAAGGCTCCGGCAATGAGCTGAACACTCGGCACACCGATGGCCAAGGCTGCAGCCATGGTGTACTCGCCGAACTCCTTCTCCAAGCCGGACAGTCCCTCGTTACCGCCGAGCTTAAAGAAGGTCGAAGCACCCGCCACGAGCAGGTAAACGCTGAGCGCTAGGCGCACGAAGAGCAGACCGAAGTCGATGGTGCCGCGACGTGCCGGCTCCGGCTTCTCCTCCACCGCTGCTGCCTCGGAGTCCACGGCGGGGTCGGCAACAGCAACCGTGCTTGGTACCTCTTCATAGCTCTCAGTTGCCACAGGTTCAGTTGTGGTATCAGCGGCAGCGGTTGCCGATACCGGCATAGCAGTTGTCTCCGCTTCGGACTCTGTCGTCGCCTCAGCGCGCGGGAAGGCGGTGGTCTCGGTTTCTGCTGCAGCACTGTCGAAAGACAGGGAGCCACGGGAGGCGCTCTCAAAGGTTTCGGTCTTGGCTTCAGGCTCTGCTTCAACGGCAGGCTCCTCGGCCTTCTTGGGCTTAATCACTTGCGGCTCGGCACGTCCGGGACGCTGGAAGAGGCTGCTCTTCTTCGGCTTATCGGTAGCTTCTTCTTTAGACGTGCTGTCCTTCACAGAGTCTTTCCCCGTGTAGGTCGGAATATCGTCATCAAAGTCGGTGGCTTTATCAGGAGTTTTATCGCTCATACCTCCAACTTAAGGCAGCACAGCCCCCTTATGGTGCATCTTTATCGGCGCGGCGCGAAGCTAAAACTGCACGGCCTGCGTCTAAGACATCCGCCGTGAGGTCCGCAAGCAACTCCGACTCCAACCGCCAGCGCTGCCAGTAGAGGTCAATGTCAAGCGGGAAGTCGTCGAGAAGCACCAGCTCCCCGGTCTCCAGCAAGGGCTGTGCCTGCAGGCGCGGCACTAAGCCCCATCCCAGGCCATAGCGCACTGCTTCGACATAACTCTCCGAAGAAGGAATCTGGGACACCCGCGCACGCAGAACATGGGAATCAATGAAGCGCTCGCGCATGGCGTCATCCAAGGTGGCGTCGTTCGGACCGAAGCCCACGATGGGCAGGGTCTCCCAGTCCTCGAAAGTCTCCGCCAGAGCGGGCGCGGCGACGGCAAAGTAGCGCATGGTACCGAGGTACGTGGATTCACAACCTGAGACCGGGGTTTGCTCGCGCGTAACCGCGCCCAGCACATCACCCCGGCGCAACATGGCGAGTGTACGGGCTTCATCTTCGATGCGGATGCGCAGCGCCGCCTCACCGCGCTCGGCGGTGCTCTGGATTACAGGGCGGAACCACGTGGCCAGGGAATCCGAGTTGATAGCAACGGTGAGTGGAACGCGGGACAGGCGCTCGGTCAGCCGCGCATCCGCCTCAGCTTGGACCAGCGCCATGCGCCGTGCTGCTTGGGCGACGATCTCCCCTGCTTCAGTCACGGTGACCGGAGTGCCGCGGCGCAGAAGGATGCGGCCGGTCGAAACTTCCAGCGCTTTGATGCGCTGACTGACGGCCGAAGGAGTGATTCCCAACACAGCCGCAGCCCCCTCGAAGGATCCTTCATCGATGATGGCCAGCAACGTTTCGGTATGGAGCGGATTCATGAAGCTATATTAAACCAGCTGTAGAACATTTAACTAGACTTCATATGGCGCTATGCGCAGACTAGAAGCCATGTCAGTATTGCTTGCAGGATTTGCGCTAGGTCTATCCCTCATCATCGCCATCGGACCGCAGAATGCCTACATCATCAAGATGGGCATTAAACGCGATCATGTCGGCGCCATCCTGTTGGCTTGCTTGCTTTCCGACGTCATCCTCATCACCGGCGGCACCGCCGGAGTCGGCGTCCTCGTCGAGCGCTTCCCCACCGCGCTCGTCGTGGTCAAGTATTTAGGCGCGGCCTACCTCATCTACTTTGGGTTCACGTGCTTCCGCGACGCGTTTAAGAAGGAACAGGACTCACTGGTCATTGAGGAAACCGCACCAGTGGCGCAGGTCGTTGAAGACAACTCGGGCAATTCGGGAGCTTCAGGAACCTCCGTACTCACCAAAATTCGCCCCCGCATGCGCTCTAAGTCCTGGATCAAGCCCGTCCTTGGTGCGTTGGCGCTCACGTGGCTTAATCCCTTGGCCTACGTCGACGCGCTGGTCATGCTGGGCTCCATTGCGAACCAATATGGCGACCAGCGCTGGGTCTTCGCAGGCGGTGCGATTTTGGCCAGCTCCGTCTGGTTCCCCTCCCTGGGCTTTGGTGCCTGGAAACTTTCCCACGTGCTGGCCAAGCCGACGACGTGGCGCGTAGTCAACATCGTCATCGGCTGTGTCATGCTTGCGCTGACGGCAAAGCTCCTGCTCTTCTAATCTTTCTTTGATTCTTCTGGGAGCTCTTCGTCTTCGGCAGGGTCTCCCACCGCGCCGGTCTCCTCGACCCAGGCCTTAATTTCTTCGTCGCTGCGGTCCTGCTCCACGCCCTCGCGCTCAGTGTAGTAGGAGTGATCGTTGCGGTTTTCCTCCCAGCCTTCCCTGTCGAAGTCTAGGTCTTCATCCGAGTCTAATTCGTCAACCACATCGGAGACGAGATCCTCGTAGAGGGCTTCATCATCCATGTTGGAATCAGCGATCTGCTGGCCGATCTCATCGTCGTAACGAGCTGCGTCATACTCCGAGTCGGGGTGCAGCTTGAGGTGCAACAGGGCGCGGATGCGCTCACGGCGCAGCCCCTCGTCCTTGATCTTGCCCAGGGAGCGCAGCCAGCCAATAACCAGGATGGCCACGAGGACGATGCCCATGTAACCCAGTACTGGGTAGACATACTGCATCAGTGCCTTGAAACCGGCAAAGGACACGGCGAAGCCAGCGAGGCAGCCTACGATGAAGATGATGCGGTACTTCGATTCCTTGCCAGAGGACAAACGCTTACCCAGCGCGTAAAACATACCGATGGCCGTGTTGAAAATCATCAGGTAAATGATGATGGCCATAATGACGCCGAGTGTTGGGTGGATATTGTCTACCAGGGACAGCATCGGAATATCGGAATCGCCCACGCTCTCTGCGTTCATGAGCAGCGAGAAACCGGCGATGGCCATGAGTACCGCGTAAACCGCGCCGCCCACGATGCCGCCGACGCCCGCCTCGCGCGGGCTGATATTATCGCCGCCGATCACCAGGGACATCGATACAGCCAGGATGAGGGCTAGGCCGTTGTAGTTCAGCGCGGAGATAAGCCAGTGCGGGATTGGGGATTCAATCGCTTCGGATGCAGTAATTGCAGCGTCGACACTGTCCGGCATATGCAGCAGTGTATAAGCGCCGGCGAAGAGCACCGCGATGATGATGGTCGGCGTAAGAAGGCCAATGACCTGGGAAACCTTATCAACATCGAACATGCCCGTGATCAGAACCAGGACGAGCATGAGCAAGGAACCAACCCAGGCAGGCCAGCCGAACTGTTGCTGCATGTTGGAACCGGCACCGGCCAGCATGACAAAGCCCACCGCAAAGAGCGTAAGGATCACTGCGACATCCAGAATGCGCGAAATGATCGGGTGGGTGATGTTCCGAAACACTTGGTTGTGCTCGCTGGCGTGGAAATAGCTTCCCAGCTGGAGGAAGACCGTGCCGGCGAGGGTCATGACTAGGCCGGCGACCAAAATTCCCCACATGCCAGGAATACCGAAGGACGTAAAGTACTGGACGACTTCCTGCCCCGTGGCAAAGCCCGCACCAACGAGCAAGCCAATAAAGGACAAAGCGAGGCCCATAACGTTTTTATAAGACACGTTTTCCTATCTGCTTTCTATTTTCTTCTTCTTATGCTTAATGACTAGTGCATAAAAACGCGCCATACTTTGACATAAGTATGACGGTACATAGTCTCTACCTTACGCCACGCTGATAGGAAAACATGTGTGCGGCTGTAGAGAGCTTGCTCCAACAACCGCTAAAGCATGAGACGGCTCACCTCTTAGTGCTCAGCGAACGTCGCTGTGTCAATGACGAAACGGAACTTCACATCACCCGCCACGACTCGCTCGTAGGCGGCATCAACCTCGTCGACGCCCACCTTCTCGATCACCGCGCCCAAGCCGTGCTCAGCACAAAAGTCCAGCATCTCCTGGGTTTCCGCGATGCCGCCGATATTGTTACCCGTGAGCACCTTGCCGCCGCCGACTAAGCGGTTGAGGCGCAGTGGTAAGGCCTCTGGCGGCAGACCCACCACCGACATGATGCCGCGGGGTTTGAGCATCCGCAGGTAGTCCTCGAGGCTGTACTCTGCGGAAATGGTCGAGAGAATAAAATCGAACTCCCCGCGATGCTTCCTGAAGAAGTCCTCTTCTTCGGTGGTGGCCAAGGTACGGCTCGCTCCAAGCTCTGCAGCTTCTTCAGCCTTGCGAGAAGTGCGCGAGATGACCGTGACTGAAGCGTCCTGGGTTTAGTTCCGCTTCT
>NZ_KV818447.1:0-112061 GCF_001814945.1 Corynebacterium sp. HMSC066C02
GACCCGAGCCAGGAACCCAGCCAGGAGCCGAGCGAAAAGCCGGATAAGCCTGGTACATCGAGCATCCGGGATCTCAGCAGCCTGTGGCCGCTCATCCCGCTGGTGATTATTCCGCCGGCACTGGCCCACTTCTTCAAGCCTCCGCACATTCCGGAGCTGCCGACGAAGCCGGCCAAGCCAGCAGAGCCGCTGAAGCCTGAGGAACCGAAGGCGCCAGAGGCACCGAGCACGGAAGCACAGCCGACGGCTGAGCAGACTCCGAGTGCACAGCCGAGCCAGGCTAGCCAGCCAGGAACGACATCGAGCACCCCGGCCTCTTCCAAGAGCACCTCGTCTAGCAAGCTTGCCAACACCGGTGCTAACGTCCTAGGCCTCATTGGTGTGGCACTGGCACTCATCGCTGGTGCAGCTCTGATTCTGCGTCCTAGCCGCCGCAAGGATTCCTAAGCACTAGGTATCCGCAGGGGCCCGACCGGCCTCACGGCAGTGGTTGAGTAAACCACGAGCAAACGCCCGAGCATTAGCTCGGGCGTTTCTTTTTGCTCAATCACACTGAGGCGATCCACTTGCCCTGTCGAGGTTCGATGCCACATGAGAAGGGGTGTCTGCCGTCGTCGTCGGCTAGGGCGTCAGCGTGATCAATCGCGCCGGTTGACGGATGGATCACTTAGAGGTTGTGCCACAGCCTCATCTACGTGTGCCACGCTGCCTAGCCTTTCGCGGGGTATCTGAGAAAGCACTCACTCATATGGGCGTCTCCCTTCGCGCTCACCGGGAGTGCTTGCGGTTGCTGTTTGAGGCTCACGGTGAGCGCGAAGGGCGAGTAAGGGAGAACGGAGGGCGGGTGGCTGAGCGCGCAGCGCGGCTTTTGTGGTCTGGTAGGGGAGGCACCCCGGGTTACACAAGCAAGAAAAGGCCCCGGCCACCGCACTCGCTGTGAGTTCGTGGTGGCCGGGGCCTTGCTCGGCGCTGGGCTGTGTGCCAGCGCCTTCGGCTTTAAGCGCCTTTAGACGTCGAAGGCTTCCTCGAGCAGGTTCTTCTGCTCAATCTGGTGGACCTTCGCGTTGCCGGTGGCAGTCGAGGACTGCGAGCGGCGGGAGACGCGGACCAGCTCCGGCATATCCGGGATGAGCTCACGCAGGTGCTCGTTGTAGAACGGCCACGGGCCCTGGTTGGCCGGCTCGTCCTGTACGAAGCGAATCTGCGTTGCGTTCGGGTAAGCCTCGAAAGCCTCACGCAGGCGATTGAACGGAATCGGGTGGAGCATCTCCACGCGCACGATGGCGATGTCATCGCGGCCATCGGTTTCCTTCTTCTTGGCCAGCTCCCAGTAGAGCTTGCCGGAAACCAGCATGATGGTCTTGACCTTGTCAGTATCGCCGACCTTCTTGCCGTTGATGTCTACGAAGTTCGGGTCGTTGATAACGGACTGGAACTTCTTGACCTCAGTGAAGTCCTCCACGGAGGAGGTTGCGGCCTTGTTGCGCAGCATGGACTTCGGGGTGAAGACCACCAGCGGGCGCTTCATCTCACCAAGAGCCTGGCGGCGCAGCAGGTGGAAGTGGTTAGCCGGGGTGGAAGGCTGAGCCACGGTCATGGAGCCCTCAGCGCACAGCTGCAGGAAGCGCTCAATGCGGGCGGAGGAGTGGTCCGGACCCTGGCCCTCGTAGCCGTGCGGCAGCAGAAGGATCAAGCTGGAGAGCTGGCCCCACTTGGCCTCACCGGAGGAGACATACTCATCGATGATGGTCTGCGCACCGTTGGCGAAGTCGCCGAACTGTGCCTCCCAGGCCACCACGGCATCCGGGTTACCCACGGTGTAGCCGTACTCATAGCCCATGCCGGCGTATTCGGTCAGGGCCGAGTTGTAGACCATGAACTTACCGCCATTGCCCTTGGACGAAGCCAGCTGAGCAATCGGGTTGTGCTCCTCACCCGTGCGCGGGTCGAAGGCCACCGCGTGGCGCTGGGTGAAGGTACCGCGGCGAGAATCCTCACCGGCCAGGCGCACGACCTTGCCGGAGTTAGCCAGGGAACCGAAGGCGATGAGCTCGCCCCAGCCCCAGTCGATGCCTCCCTCGCGCGAGGACTTCTGGCGCTCCTTGGCCACCTTGGCCACGCGCTTGTGGTACTCGAAGCCCTCCGGCGGGTTGCCGTAGGCATCACCAATCTCGGCGATCTCCTCAGCGGTAATGGAAGTGTCCAGACCGCGGGTCAGCTCCTGGGAGGAGGTGATACCAGTCTGCTCCTTCGGGCCAGCCTCTTGTGCCTTCTTGTGGTCAGCGAAGACGGACTCCATCTGGTCGTGGAAGTCACGCGCAGCTGCCTCTGCCTCTTCATCGGAGAGGTCACCGCGGCCGATGAGTTCCTCGGTGTAGCGCTCACGGACGGACTTGTGGTCATCGATGATGTCGTAGAGACGTGGCTGGGTCATGGACGGGTCATCGGCCTCGTTGTGGCCGCGCAGGCGGTAGCAAACGAGGTCAATGAAGACGTCCTTGCCAAAGCGGCGGCGGTACTCGGTGGCCAGCTTGCCCACCCAGACAACAGCCTCCGGGTTGTCGCCATTGACGTGGAAGACCGGGCAATCGAAGCCCTTGGCCAGGTCGGTGGCGTAGTGCGTGGAGCGACCGGAATCCGGGGTGGTGGTGAAACCAACCTGGTTGTTAACCACCACGTGGACGGTACCGCCGGTGGTGTAGCCGCGCAGCTGGGAAAGGTTGATGGTCTCCTGGACCACGCCCAGGCCGGTGAAGGATGCATCGCCGTGGAGCATGATCGGCACAACAGTGTGGCCCTCAGCACCCTTGTCCAGGATGTCCTGCTTGGCGCGTGCGATACCTTCCATGACCGGGTCGACGGCCTCGAGGTGAGACGGGTTAGCAGCCAGGGTGACCTTGATGTCCCCGTCACCGAACATCTGCAGGTGCTCGCCCTCTGCGCCCAGGTGGTACTTCACGTCACCGGAGCCGCCCATTTGGCCGCCCTTGTAGTTGCCGTCGAACTCACCGAAGATATCTGCCAGTGGCTTGCCCACGATGTTGAAAAGGACGTTGAGGCGGCCGCGGTGCGGCATGCCGATAACAACTTCGTCGAGGTCCTGGCCTGCTGCGGTGTCCACGATGGAATCCAGCAGGGCAATGAGGGACTCAGCGCCCTCCAAGGAGAAGCGCTTCTGGCCCACGTACTTGGTCTGCAGGAAGTTCTCAAAGGCCTCAGCGGCGTTGACCTTCTGCAGGATGTACTTCTGCTCAGAGTTAGTCGGCTTCGGCATGCCGGCCTCAATCTGCTCCTGCAGCCAGCCGCGCTCATCGCGGTCCAGGATGTGGGCGTACTCGGAGCCAACCTTGAGGGTGTAGGCGGAGCGCAGGCGGGTAACCACCTCGCGCAGCGTCATGGTCTCCTTGCCACCGAAACCGCCAACGTTGAAGGTGCGGTCCAGATCCCAGATGGTCAGGCCGTGGGTTGCCAGGTCGAGGTCGCGGTGATCCGGCCAGGGCAGGCCCGGCTGCTTCCAACCCAGCGGGTTGATGTCCGCGAGAAGGTGGCCACGGGAGCGGTAGGCCTCGATGTACTGCATGACGCGGGTGTTCTTGTCGACGCCCGTGTTCGGCACGTCGGCAGCCCAACGGAAGGGCTGGTAGGGAACTCCCATGGACTCGAAGAGCTCGTCCCAGAAGGCATCATCCAGGATGAGCTGGCCCACGGTACGCAGGAACTCACCGGACTCCGCGCCTTGAATAACGCGGTGGTCATAGGTGGAGGTCAGGGTAACCAGGCGGCCGACGCCGAGGTCTGCCAAGCGGTCGGCGGAGGTGCCAGCAAACTCTGCCGGGTAATCCATGGATCCCACACCGATGATGGAGCCGGAGCCCTTGGTCAGGCGGGCGATGGAGTGGCGGGTACCGATGCCACCCGGGTTGGTCAGGTTGATGGTGACGCCGGAGAAATCATCCATCGTCAGCTTGTTCTTGCGGGAGCGGTCAACGATGTCCTGGTAGGCATCGATGAACTCGGAGAAGGTCTTGTTCTCCGCTTCCTTGATGGCAGCGACGACGAGGGCGCGGGAGCCATCCTTCTGTGGAAGGTCAATAGCCAGGCCGAGGTTGATGTGCTCCGGCTGAACCACGGTGGGCTTGCCGTCCTGGATTTCGTAGCGCACGTTCATATCCGGGTGGATCTGAACGGCCTTCACCAGCGCGTAGCCCAGGATGTGGGTGAAGGAGATCTTGCCGCCGCGGGTGCGCTTGAGGTGATCGTTGATCATCGCGCGGTTTTCCCACATGAGCTTGACCGGGATGTCACGCACGGTGGTAGCGGTGGGGATCTCCAGGGACTCGTCCATGTTCTTGGCAATGGCCTTGAACATGCCCTTGAGTACGCGGGAGCCCGGCTCCGGTGCCTCCTTGATGCGGTCCAGCGGGGACTCGGACTTCTTCTCCGTCTTTTTCGCGTCCTTCTTGGATGCGGCGGAAGCCTTGGAATCGCTCGGTGCCTTAGCGCCTGGAACAGCGGAAGACTTCTCCTCAGCCTGGGTCTTCTTCGGCGCAGCCTGTGCCGCGTCCTTCTTCTTGGTGGGGGTGCTGGATTGAGCGTTCGCAGCCTTGGGCTGTGCGGCCGACTTCGGTGCTCCGTTGGCCTCAAAGTACTCGCGCCACTCCTTGTCTACGGAGTTCGGGTCCTTGGAGTACTGCTGAAACTGTTCGTCAATCAGCCACGCATTCGGGCCATAGATGCTCGAGTTGCTCACGGCAGATGCTCGCCTCTTTCTGTGCTTCTAAGTTTGTCTTTATTCGACTCTAGTAGGCCAATCCACGGGTGCGAAAGGCACCCCGAAAAGTGTCTCTCCTTATGATACGGCCCTTGTAAGTTTGCTCACTAACCTGAGCGGGTTTCGCCCCTTTTATTCCCCCTGCAGGGGGGAGAGTTGGGTGCCCGCATGGTTGATTACTTGGCGGCCCAATTTACGGTTGGCGGTTGTTCCCAGCACCGCGCCTACACCCATCGGCAGCAGTTTGGATACCCATGCCCACTTGAGCTTCTTGGTGGCCTGCTTCATGAAGAGCTTGGTCAGGCGGCCGTTGAGACCGCTGAGGGTAGGGCCGGAAAAACGCGAGAGGGTAGCAGCGGAGGTGACGCCCGACAGGGAGGTTGCATCACCCACAAAGGTATCGACCAACGCGCTGCCTTGGGAGCCGGTGAGCACCACCAAGACCAGCGCGCGGCGGCGCTCCTTATCCCGGATGTTGTCACCGCGCAGGTGCGCGGAGGCGAGAATGTACCAGGCGGCGGCTTCAAGGAAGACCAGGGATTCCGCGCCGATAGTGGCTGCGCCGGTGACCAGGCCGATGCCAGGGATAGCCGCGGAGGCGCCCGCGGCAGCACCGGTACCGGTGATGATGTTCATGAAATGCTTGTCGATGAGCTCTTGCAGCTCCGCAGGGCTGGCGTCGGGGTTGCGCTTCTTTAGGCCCTCGACATAGTTGATGATGACGGAGGACTGGACGGAGACGACTTTGTCGATGGCCGCCAGGAATCCCTTGGTGATGCGGTTGGCCTCATCCACCTCCAAGGTTCCCACAGCCTCTGCGGAGCTGGCCTGATCGACCGATGCATCCCGGCGACTAATGTCCTTGCCCTCTTTCTCCTTGTTAAAGACCTTGTCCAACATTGTCTCACCTAACTTTTTAACTAAATCTGATTGTGAATCTGAACTGTATGTTTACCACCGTATCGAAAAAGCTTTATCCAGCGCGCTAGCAGGGTGGCGCACTAGGGTATGAGGCATGAGCGAGTTTGAGCCTTTCCCTCCGCGTGAGGTCAGCGCGGCTGCGGCGCGCTTGCTTGCAGATTCCCTCCACGCCCGTGCCCTCGCAGCACAGGAGGCGGCACGCACCGCGCTTGCCGACGATCTCACGGTGCTCACCACCGGTGGCTGGGTACGAGGTTGCATCGAGGAAGAGTTACGCACGGACCGCCCGCTCAGCGCTCCTGTCCGCTCGTGGCGCGGTATCCCTTTTGGCGCAGATACCTCGGGCGCCAACCGTTTCATGGAGCCGCGGCCTGCCCCGGCGTGGGAAGGAATCCGGGATTGCCGTGAGTTCGGGCACGTGGCCCCGCAGCCGGTGTACTCCTGGACCGACCGCATCGAGGGTGCAGAGGATTGCTTGACCCTTGATGTCGTCCGGCCGCACGATACGGGTTCACCCGATACACCGTCGGGTTCTAAGGCAGGGGAGAAGTTGCCCGTCGTAGTGTATTTGCATGGCGGCAGTTTCATTGTGGGTTCCTCCCACATGCTGATGCTGCGCGGCTTCGAGTTCGCAGCCCAGATGGACGTTGTTTATGTTTCGGTGAATTTCCGCTTAGGTGCCTTGGGCTACCTCGACGTCCGCAGTCTTGGCGGTGAGGCCTGTGCCAACCCGGCTGTGGCGGATCAAGTCTTAGCGCTGGAATGGGTACGCGAAAATATCGCGGCCTTCGGCGGGGACCCAGAAAACGTGACTCTCATGGGTGAATCCGCCGGCGGCGCGGCCGTCCTCACTCTCATGGCGGTGCCGCGTGCAGAAGGGCTTTTTCACCGCGCGATTGCGCAGTCGCCGCCGATCGGCATGATTCATTCACGAGCGCAGTCAGTGTTTTGGGCCCGCGAGCTGGTTCACAAGATGGCCTTGCCGCGCGATACCACCGCCGATGATCTGCGCCGCGAGGACTTCGCGGACCTCGTGCGCTCTGGCCAGTCCATGATGTGGCGCGCGGGCGAGTTGCTGTACCTGAACTCCTGCTATGCGCCGACTGTCGACAGCGACCTCATCCCGCACCATCCCATCGAAGCCTTTGAGGACGGCAACCAACACCCGGTGCCGCTGCTGGTGGGAACCAACTCCGGTGAGGCCAGCTTTGGAAAATTCCTCTTCCAACGCCAGAGCGCCCGAGAGCGAGCGGCCCTCCGACTTCTTGCTTCCTTTGATCCGGAGAGCGCACCGGATGTCATCGCGGCCTACGGCGGTGCCGTCTCCCGCCGCGATTTCGGGGATCTGCTGACCGACGCCCTCTTTTGGGCTCCTACTGTCCGCGTTGCCTCCGACCACGCACGGCGTTATCCGACGTGGATGTACCGCTTCGACTTCGCGCCAGCGGCGCTGCGCTGGTTAGGCTTGGGTGCGATGCATTCGATGGAGCTATCCAACATCTTTGGCGATCCAGGGGCGTCGAGAGTGTCCTTCCTAAACAGCATTGCTAAGCCTTCCGAAATGGAGGACGTGACCGAGACCATGCAGGCGCAGTGGGGCGAGTTCATTCGGGGCGGAGCGCCTCTAGACAACTGGCCGCAATACCGCGCGCCGCAGCGCTCGACCATGGTTTTTGATGTGGAGCCGCGCGTGGAGGAGGCGCCGATGGAGGGGCGTCGCCAAGCATGGGAGGCCTATGACATGTTGGAGTGGGGTACTGGGCGCCCGGAGATTCTGAAGGAACTGGGATTCCTGCTCGATGAGGAGAGCTATTGACGGAGATCGCAGGTAAGATGTGTGGGGCCTTGGCAGCAGCCCGGGTGAGACTCCCACATGGACGGATGTTAATCACATGAGCTTTTTTGAAGATATCGCCTCTGCTCTGGACGGGGAGGGCATTGAGTCCCGCGTCAACGACGATGTGATGTTCGTGCCCATCACCTCCGATTTGGAAATCCAGTTTGTGGAAATTGACCCCATCCTGCCGGCGGCCAACGTCTACATTGCCGCGGCCGATGTGGATGAAGATGATGAAGACTTCGAGGCCGTTTTGGTGTCCGTGGCGTTTTCTGTGGACGATGCGGTTGAGGCCGTATCCCGCCACATTGCCACGGACCAGGTGGTGACGGTGCTGCGTGACCTGCTGGAAGGCACCGATGAACGCATCGCTGAGTTGGAGTTTCTTCAGGATGAGTTCAACCCGAATCTGGTCGTGGCGGAAGTTGCCAACGACTCGGAGCTGCGCGTGCTCGTGGAAACCATCGACGGTGTCCCGAGCGCGATCGTGCGTTTTCTCTCCTTCGACTTCGATGAGGAAGAGCTCGATGAGCTGGAGGATGAGGCGATCAGTAAGCTCTGGGATATCGACAGCCCGGAGGACATGAGTGAGGAAGAGCACGTTGCCATCTTCGGCGATGCAGACGACGAAGACGGCGGGCTAGCCCCCATCATTGAGGTCCCGGCTGAGGCACTCGAACTGGGTACCTACACCGACTTCGACCGCCTCTTCGATGTGCTCAGCTTGGTCTCCGATCAAGCCTTAGATTGGGAAGCACAGCTAGTGAGCATCGATGACGATGACTTCGACGAGCCTGAGGTTTATGACATCTTCGGCGCCGATGATGAGGACGATGACGTTCTCTTCGAAGACGATGATGACGAAGACGATGATTACGACGAGGACGGAGCAGAGGACGCCGATAGCGACGGTGACTCCGAGGACTAAAAGCTCCCAGGGTAGGGTAGGTGCGTACTTTTCCCTACGTTAATGAGGAGCAACCAAAACACATGCCGGACAAGAAGGCATCGCGGAGCCAACGCCTGTGTGTTGGCTCCGCCCTAGTGTGTGCGGCTCTGGCTTGGGTCCTGTCGCTGAATTCGAACTACGGTAGCGGGGACTATGTTTTTGGCTCCGTCCTCTCCATCAGTGTGTGGTGCCTGACACTGCTCGGCGCCCTTCTCTTCCTTGCCGCACAATGGCGTTCTTTAGGCCATCACGCATTGCTCAACCCGTTGCTGGCGGTGATAGTGAACCTTGTGCTGTCCTCGTTGATTTTTAACGTGAGCGTTCCCTTGTACTTGGACATGATGGGCACGGCATTCGTGGCAATTGTCTATGGACCCGTCTTGGGAATGGGCACGGCGCTTTTGACTGCGTGCTTGGCCAGCATCAACAATCCGCTGCTTTTGGTGTACCTACCGGTGGCCCTGGTGGTGGCCTACTTATTCGGCTGGCTGGCGCGCCGTGGTGCCTTTAAGCGGATGATGGTCATGATGCTCGCCGGCGCTGGTGTGGGAGTAGTTGCTGGGCTGTTGACCACGATGTGTACCTTGCTCTTGCCCGGTGAGTATGGACAAAGCGGACCCATTAAGCTCATGGCCCTGTGGGAGCTAATTTTGCATGACGGACGCCTGGCAGTTCTCTTGCAGAGTCTGAGCTCCGACGTGATTGATAAAACGTTCACGGTCCTCGTAGTCTGCGTAGCTATTCGCTTAGCGCCGCAGCCCATCCTCCGTCTTTATGACTATCCGGAGACGCGCCCATCCCGAGACCGCGTCTTAACGGAGGACAGGTTCACGCTTTCCCTCGATGAGGAACCACCCCGCAACCTCCTGGGCCGGATACAGCGCTACTTCTAAAAGCTCTAAGAGCTCTCGTAGCTGCGTGGCTCCACCCGCTCGGGCGACATCCGCATTGGACAGGAGCCAAGAGAGTATTAGGCGGCTTGGCTGAAGCCTTCGAAGAGGGAAAGCGGTGAATGCACCGGGGTGTAGGTGCTATCTACCAGCCACACAAACGTCGCCGCACTGCTGCTGGAAATCTCATGAACTGCGGAGACAAGCTCTTCTGGGACCAGTGCCCGCACCCAGGCTTCCGCTAGCGAGGGAGTAACGGGACGTCCAGTCGGATCGGTGATGCGTACGGTGATGAGATAAGAAGGCACGCGCTTTTCGCCATAACCCAGCACGCGGGCCTTGGCCCGCTCGCCCACGCGGTGGCGCGACACAGTAAAAGTCAGCGGTAGCGATTCGCCGCCTTCTATGGCCACTGGTGGCAGAACCTTCGATGGTGGCCGCCACTGCGGAGTGGGCCGCGCGAGCGAGCGTGGATGGCGAATGATGCTCTCTATGGAGCGAAGAGTTTCATGGTGGTGGTAGAGGATCTCCGTGGTCAGCTCACCGGGGCTGAGCGTGGACGGGGACTGAACGGACTGGTGAATGCTGCTGTAATTCTTCATGGCGCACACACTAGATGCCTGTGCGGACATTCCACGTCAAAGTGTCGAACTATTGTTCGACGATTTGACGTCGTGGGCTAGAGTGAGTGGCGATATGAAAAATACTGCAGAACCGCAGGTAAAAATCCCGCGGGAAATTTGGGTCATGGTCACCGCCGGGTTCATCATCGCCTTGGGGTACGGGCTCATTGCACCGCTGCTGCCGCAGTTCATCGTCAGCTTCGACGTCTCAATGGCTGCGGCTGGTCTCGTAGTCTCCGTCTTTTCTGCTAGCCGCCTTGTCTTCGCACCCGCCGCCGGGTTCCTCATCGACCGCGTCGGCACGCGCCGCGTCTACGTGACGGGCCTGTTCACCGTGGCAGTGACCACCGGTTTAGTGGGCGTGGCGCAGGAGTATTGGCAGATCGTTGCGCTGCGCACTATCGCCGGCATTGGCTCGACGATGTTCACTGTCGCGGCGATGGGGCTCATTGTGCGCCTAGCACCACCCAGCATTCGCGGGCGCTGTTCGGCAACCTATGCCACGTCTTTCCTTCTTGGCAACGTGATTGGCCCGCTCGTGGGCGCGAGCCTCTCTTTCTTAGGATTCCGCTGGCCTTTCTTTATCTATGGCGTTGGCGTCGCCATCGCCGCACTCGTTGTGTGGATCCTTATGCCCTCGGTCAATGAGGCCGATGAACGTCGGCGTCACCTTACGCCCATGCGATTGGAGGAAGCCTGGGCGGATACTGCTTACCGTGCAGTGCTGACGTCGAACTTCGCCCAGGGCTGGATCAATATGGGTGTGCGCGTAGCGGTTCTGCCACTGTTCGCGGCCGCCATTTTTGCCAACGGTGCATCGACATCAGGCGTTGCGCTAGCGGCCTTTGCCGCGGGCAATGCCATCGTCTTGCAGTTCTCCGGCTCCTGGTCGGACCGCGTGGGGCGCCGGCCACTCATCGTTGCGGGACTTGTGGGCTCCGCGTTGTTCGTGGGCACGCTGGGCTTGGCGACGAACATCGTCTCCCTCCTCATCCTCTCCGCCCTGTCCGGCGCCGCCTCGGGCCTTATTGCCCCTTCGCAGCAGGCAGCCGTGGCGGATATCGTCGGCTCGAAGCGCTCGGGTGGTCAGGTGCTGTCGACATTCCAGATGGCAGGCGACTTTGGGCAAATCTTAGGCCCCATCGTCATTGGTCTGCTGGCGGATAGGTACGGGTTTGAGACAGCCTTTGGTTTCTGTGCGGTAGTTGCTGCAGCTGGCGTTGTGGCGTGGATTTTCGGACGCGACACATTGGCGGAGAGAAAGGGAATCCTGCAGGGCCTGCGCCACCGCTACCGCCCGCGGCGTTAATAGACAAAAGACTGGAAGGCTCCGTCAGTATCTTTCTGGCAGAGTCTTCAGGGCCGTTTAGTTCTAGTGGGTGCGGCGCGCTTTCTTGCTGCACGCAGCCCAGCGAGGGGTGGTGCCGGTTTTGAAGCTGCGCTCCCGAAAGCGCGTAAAGCCATAGATGGAAGTTTCAGAACCGTTATCTGGGCGGCTCCACCTCTTCCGGCTACGCTCGCTCGCGGCTGCCATAACCGTCCTCCACACTTCTGCATTAAGGCATCAGAGACTAATCTTTTCTTAATCTGCTAAGGAAATCTTAAAGTGGGTTAGTTGGGGTGTCAACTTCATTATTTATATTTATGTGAGACTTAAGCCACAGTGCGTCCAGCGGCATAAAGCTGTTTAGGCATGTCACGGCGAAGGCTCCACTCAAACTGGATGGGCTTCTCGCCCCTATGCGTAACGTAGTCGACATTGCCGAGGAAGGTGTATGCCGATGCAGTGTCCACCTTGTTCCGCTTGTTAAAGCGCGTAGCAATGATGATGTTGCCGTTGAGCTCATGATGGTGGATGTAGCGCCGTGCCATCGCGGACTTGAGCGACGTGGTGGATTGGGATTCCCAGTGCAAACGATCCGGCGCCAGTGGGTAGTCGCGGTAGTTCGTGGAAGCACTGACACTCTCGTCTTTTTGAAAGGTGACCAGGAAGAGGTCGGTGTTTGATGCATCGAAGCGCCGTACACCTTCGCGCGGCAGATTTGCCAATTTGCGCAACGGGCCATCGTCCAAAGCTCCGACGAGCTCGGCAAGACTGTAGTCGGCGTGAGTTTCCAAGACGCTGTTCGTTGACTTTTCTGGAATGACGCGGGAGCGGTCGAGCGTGAGCTGCATGACCTGAGTTACCTCAGCGACGAAGGAAGGGCATGAGCGGATGATTCCGAGGGCCTCGTCCAAGGATTCCGGTACCGGCGTATTTGAGTTCGCCCACAGCGCCAGCACGAGCATGGTGGCGTATCGAACCTGCTCGGGAGTCATGTCCTTTTGGGTGGGCCCATCCGGAGAAACCAGGAGACTGTAGGCCGCTACGCGGTTGGGATCGTTGATGTGTAACAGCACCCGGATTCGGCTGAGTAGAAACTCTTCGTGCTCGCTCGCAGGGACGGAGGGCAGAAGCTTCTCATCGCGCAGCAGCGTGGTCCACGTAATTCCCTTGCGGCGGTAGATGTCTTCTAGCGGAACTCCGGAGCTGTTAGTGAAACTGGCGAGGTCCGTTGTGCCGTAATCAGAAATAAGTGCTCGTATTTTCTTAATGGAGTTACGGGCTAAGCGCTTGATGTTCTTGAGAACGCGCTCGGTCGTTACACGGTCCAAGGTGATGTTGGAGCCTGGCGGGGCGGTAGGAAATCCTTGCTCTACCTCCTTGGCCAAGTTCTTTCCGCGAGCAGGAGTTAGAGCTTTGAAGCGCTCTTCGAAATCGAATTCTTCGTGCTGTACACCCAAGAAATCAAAGACAGTGCAGGCATTCTTTCCCTCATGGAGACGCAGCCCGCGGCCAAGTTGTTGGACAAAGAGCACAGGGCTTTGCGTTGGGCGCAGAAGCAGCAGCGTGTTGATCGATGGAATGTCGACGCCTTCGTTGAAAATATCGACCGCAAAAACGATGTTGATAGTGCCTTCGCGAAGCTGCTCAATGGCACGTCGACGCTCATCAACACTGAGCTTGCTGCTGACCGCTTGGGCAGGGATGCCGAAAAAGTTGAATTGCGCGGCCATGTATTCGGCATGGGCGATGGATACGCAAAATCCGAGGGCCTTCATATCGGAGAGGTCGAAGATACGGCGGTTGAGCTCATTGATGATGAACCTGGTGCGCTTCTCACCGGCCTTGATATAGAACTCGCTCAGTTCCGAAACCTGGTAATCCTTCTTCCCGCGGTTCCAGGTCAAGCTCGTCAGGTCAGTATCATCGTCGACTCCGTAGTAGTGCAACGGGGCGAGAAGCTGGAGGCGCAATGCATCCCAGAGACGAAGCTCATGGGCCACACGGTAGTCGAAGTACTTTTGTACGTTCTCGCCGTCACCGCGCTCCGGAGTGGCAGTCAGCCCGAGGAGCTCGCGCGGTTGCAGGTAGTCAAGTACTGCGCGGTAGGTCGGGGCCTCAGCGTGGTGAAACTCGTCAATGACGACGACTTCAAAATGGTCCGGTGCAATGTTTGACAGGCGCTTGCTATGCAGAGACTGGATGCTCGCAAAGACATGGTCCCACTGGCCGGGCTGCGTGTCGCCGACGAGGAGCTCGCCAAAACCTGCGGTGCTAAGCACCTCGCGATAGGTCCGCTGGGCCTGGGTAAGAATCTCGCGCCGGTGCGCAATGAACAGCAATCGTGGCCTGCGCCCCAGCTTCTCGCATAGGCGGCGGTAGTCCAGTGCTGCCACAACAGTCTTGCCTGTACCAGTAGCGGCAATGAGGAGATTGCGATGACGATCGTGAACTTCGCGCTCGGAATCTAAAGCTTCGAGCATCTCCTCCTGGTAGGGATAGGGCTCAACGCGAAGGCCTGAGAGTTCGAGCTTTTCACCGGGCTTTGCTTCAAGAAATCTGGCGCTGCCGAGGGCCTCCTTGAGGCGCTCGAAGTCTTGGTCCGGGTCAAATGCTTTGAAATGAGTGTCGTACCAATAGCTGTCGAAGGTCTTGATGAACTTTTCGATTATCTCCGGCGTGGAGGAACGAGAGCCCCGGACGTTCCATTCCCAACCGTCAACAAGCGCTGATCGCGAGAGGTTTGAGCTACCGATGAAGGCGGTGTCGAATCCGGACTGACGGCGGAAAAGCCAGGCTTTGGCATGTAACCGTGTGGTCTTGCTTTCGTAGCAGATCCGGACTTCAGCGCCGTAGTCTTCCACGAGGCGGCGCACGGCGGCGGCTTCGGTCGCCCCGCAGTACGTCGAAGTGATGACGCGCAGCGGGATCTGGTGATCCCTGAGGTATTCCAATTCATCGCTGATGACCGCGATGCCTGAAGTCTTGATGAAAGCGCACAATAGGTCGACGGAGTCGGCCGTTCGGATCTCGCGGGCAATCTCGACTGACATGTTGGTGTCGTCCACGCTGTTGGTGAACAAGGCGCTGGAGTTGAGCGAGACTTCCGGGAGTTTCGGGGCCTCTTCGAGCTCTGATCCATAGATGGCGTAAAGCAGTTCCTCGGCGGAGATGGACTCATCCACCCCGAGGTGTTGCGCGAGCCCATTGATGAGGGCCACACGCTCTTCGGGCTTTGATAACTCTGTGAGCTTGCGCTCGAGGGCCTTGGCAAAATGCTGGGACACTGCCGCGGCGAACCGGGGGTTGACATCCTTCTTGGAACCGGAGGCGATGCCGGTTGCTGCCGTGGGCCGAGCTCGCTTGGTTTCCTCGATTCGCTCCTGGATACGAGCAGTGACTGGGGTTTCGTAGATGCCAAACGGCAGGATGGATTCGGAACTCATAGGCGCGAAGAAAGCAGTTTGACGGCGGGGATATCGGCAGGGGCCCAGTCGAGTTCCCGGGCCTCAGTAGGGGTGACCCAACGGGTGGCATCGTGATCACTAAGAACGAGTTCCCCGGAATCCTTAGTGCACAAGAACGTAGTGAGTTCGATGGTGGCGAAGTCGTACTCGTACACAGTCGTGGTGACCTGGTCACCAACATGTGCGATGACGGACAGCTCTTCCTCGATTTCGCGCGCGAGAGCCTCCTTAGGTGTCTCGCCTTCTTCAATCTTGCCGCCTGGAAATTCCCACATGCCGGCTAGTGATTTTCCTGGAGCTTTGCGACAGGCTAGGAATCGCTTGCCGTCTACGAAGACGGCTCCGACAACACGAATCGGTGAACTCATGGGCACTAGTATGCCGGCTGGCCCGCGCCTTATCTAGGAATTCGCTCCTGTGGTAGCAGAAAAGTGCGCTGTCACAATGTCATCAATCAACCGCGCGGCCAGCTTGGCGGTGTGGCTGTCGGTGTCGAAGGTGGGGTTGAGCTCGACGACGTCGACAAGCGCGAGGCGTCCCGTGGCGGCGATGCTCAGCGCCAGTGCCCGGATGGTGTTTACTGGCACGCCGAGGCCAGCGGGGGCGGAGACACCCGGTGCCTGGTCGGCGGGGAGGACATCCAAGTCGATGGAGAGGTGGATGGGCTTGGTGCCGGAGCAGATGCTGTCGATGGTTGTGCGCAGCTGGGAGCGATCCATGCTGAGCAAATCCTCGTCGAGGACGACGGTGACGCCGAGGGCGGAGGCTTCGTCGAAAAGCACGGGCGTGTTGTTGGGGCGGGAGATTCCCAGGACGGAATAGTCGAAGTCCTCCCGGCCCACCAGCTCAGAAATTTGTTTAAACGGGGTGCCGGAGGTAGGCATGTCCGCGGTGCGGAGATCGAAGTGCGCATCCAGGTTGATGATCTGCAGAGGCCCCTGGGCGCGGAAAGCACCGCGGTGGGAGCCGAAGGCGGTTTCGTGGCCGCCGCCGAGGATGATGGGCAGGTGCCCGGCGCGTGAGAGTGATTCCACCGCATTGGAGAGGCGCTCGTGGGCGGCCTCCAGGTCGGTGCCTTGGGTGGTGATCGTGCCGGCGTCGTACAGCGGATGCGGATGGTGCAGCGCCAGGGAACCCAGGGCGCCGCGCAGGGCAGCTGGGCCTGCAGCCGCGCCGGGGCGGCCATGGTTGCGCTCCACACCCTCGTCGGAGGCAAAGCCCAGGAGTGCCACGCCGGGGTGTTCCTGGGGGTTCGCTAGGTCGAGGGGACGAACTACGCTGTGCCACCGCGCATGCTCGGGGCCTGGGCCATCGGAGCGGCCGGACCACTCGGGGGCAGGGGAGTAGGCGGGGGCATCAACGGTGTTCATGGTTATCCTTTCGCGTCTGTTTCTTGTTCGGCTGTATTTTGCAGGGCTGCTTCCTGTGGGGTGCTCGCGGCGGCGCTGCGGCGGCCGGTGAGGTAGAAGATGGCGGTCATAAGGAGGATGAAGATAACGCCGGTGGCGAGTGCCGGGCGGTATTGCTCCTGCCACACCATGATGCCAAAAGTGAAGATGATGAAGGCGATGGAGAAGTATTGGCCCCAGGGCCAGAAGGGGACGGTGTATTCCAGGCTGGCGCGTTCCTCGGGCGACATCTGGCGGCGGGAAGCCACGTGGGCCAAGAGGATCATCAGCCACACGTAGATGGTGGCAAACGTGGCCAGGGAGGCGATGACTTCGAAGACGTTATCCGGGATGAGCGCGTTGAGTCCGGTGCCGATAATCATGACGATGAGCAGGATGATCATGGTCATGACCGGCACCCCGCGGGTCTTTTTGGCCATGACCTTTGGCGCGAGGTTCTGGCGTGCCAGTCCGGTCAGAACGTTGCCGGCGCCGAAGAGATCCGCGTTGATGGCAGAAACCGCCGCGGTGATGACGACGACGTTGAGTGCGGCGGCAGCCCAGGTGACGCCGAGGGTGGAGAAGATTTGGACGAAGGGGCTTTCCTCACCGGTGATGCTGCGCCAGGGATTGATCATGAGGATGACCAGGATGGCCAGGACGTAGAACAGCAGGATGCGTACCGGGATGGTGTTGACGGCTTTGGGCACGGACTTGGCGGGATCTTCTGCCTCCGCACTGGCGACGCCGACGATCTCCGTGCCGCCGAAGGCGAAGAGAACGAGGATGAAAGAGGCGACCATGCCGGAGACGCCGTTGGGGAAGAAGCCGCCATCGTTGACGAGGTTGGCCGGGCCGGTGGTCTCCGCGGTGGAGAGGCCGAAGACTAGGACGGCCACGCCACCTAGGATCATCGCGATGACCGCGCCGACCTTGACGATGGTGAAGGCGAATTCCAGCTCGCCGAAAGCCTTGACGGTGGCGAGGTTGGCGCCGCCGACGAGAAGCAGTGTGGCGGCGACCCACACCCACTTGGGTGAGCCGGGGAACCAGAATTGCATGTAGACGCCAATAGCGGTGAGGTCGGCGAGGGCCACGATGACCATCTCGAAGGCGAACATCCAGCCGGTGATGTAGCCGGCCCAGGGGCCTAAGAAGGTGCGGGCGTATTCGGCGAAGGAGCCGGTAACGGGGTGGTGCACGGACATCTCACCGAGTGCGCGCAGGAGGAAATAAACCACGGCGCCGCCGAGGAGATAGACCAAGAGGACCGAGGGGCCGGCGGCTTGGATGGCGCCGGCAGAACCGTAGAACAGGCCGGTGCCGATAGCTGAGCCTAAGGCGATGAAGTGCAGGTGCCGGTGTTTCAAGCCGGCGCGCTTGGTGGTGGTTTCTGCCACGGGGATGCGTCCTCCTCTGTCCCCCTGTGCGGGCGCTAGTTGGTTCTAGCACCGCGAATGTGGGGAGTGGTTGGTGCGAGTGGGTCTGGGAGCTACTTTCCTCTAGTTGAGACGCGGGGTCAATTTTGTGGTGGGTAGCTTCATCCGGCGCTATGGTGGGCGCCTCATTTCGTGCGTGGGGGTGACGTGCGTGACATTTGTGTGGGGTGCCGCTAGTATGTGGGAGACCTGCGTGTGGCTGTCGCGTGGGCATGGCTAGAAGCAATCGCTGTGTAGAGGCGTGTGTGCTTGGCGCGTTCCTTTAAAGGGCGCGTGCGTGGCCGTGCTAATGACGTGTCGTTTCCACCACCGTGAGGTAGAACATGAACTCTGAAGACGCAATCGTTGACGCCTTCTACGAGAACGAGGATGACGTGCCCTCCAAGAAGGGCATCTGGCGCCTCTTCGTCTACAGCGCTATCGGCGCTTTCGTATTCTTCTTTCCCATTAGTTATGACGGAAAGAAATCCATCCCGCTTGACCACATGGTCACCATCATCCGCACCTATGCCGATGCCTTCGTGCCGTGGTTTATCCTGGCGCTAGCGCTCTATGGCACGGTGCGCAGTATCGTGAATAAAAACTGGCAGGAAGGCCCGCTGCAAGCGGTCTTTACCGCGCTCAACGTGGTGGGCCTGGTGGTCTCCTTCTTGATGGTCATCGGAAAGCTTCCAGGGGTACTCGGCAACGAGGACATCGTGCCCTTCCTGTGGAATTCGGTTGCGACACCCGTCGGCCTCATCGTACCCATCGGCGGCGCATTCCTAGCTCTGCTCATCAGCTACGGCTTTCTGGAATTCGTGGGCGTATTTATGCAGCCCATCATGCGCCCGCTCTGGCGCACACCGGGGCGCTCCGCCATCGACGCGGTAGCCTCCTTCGTGGGCTCCTACTCTTTGGGAATCCTCATTACTGACCGTGTGTACCAGCGCGGCGGCTACACCGCGCGTGAGGCCTCCATCATCGCAACGGGCTTCTCGACGGTCTCGGCAGCGTTCATGGTCATCGTGGCCAAGCAGCTGGACTTGATGGATATGTGGGGCGTGTACTTCGCAGTATCCCTTGTGGTGACCTTCCTGGTCACGGCGATTACCGTGTGGATTCCGCCGCTGAGTAGGATTCCTAATGACTACGTAGATGGTGTAAAGCCGGACCCGGAAAAGCCGGTAAAGGGCAATTTCTTTAAGGCCGCCTGGCGGGAAGCGCTGCTGGCGCTGGACCGCGCGCCGTCTTTAGGCGCTGCCATTTGGGAGAACCTGCGCGATGGCGTACGCATGGCGTCGGCGATTGTGCCCTCCATCATGTCCGTGGGCCTGATTGGTTTGCTGCTGGCCAACTTCACCCCTCTCTTCGACTGGCTGGGGTACCTGTTCTACCCGTTCGCCTGGATTGTTCAATTACCGGAACCGGAACTGGCGGGTAAGGCCGCGGCCATGGGCATTGCGGAGATGTTCCTGCCGGCGACGGCTGTGGCGGGCTCAGAAAGCATGGTGCTCAAGTTCGTCATCGGCGTGGTGGCTATCTCCGCCATTATCTTCTTCTCCGCGCTGGTGCCGTGCATCTTGGCCACCAAGATTCCGATCAAGCTGTGGCAGATCGTGGTCATCTGGTTCGAGCGCGTGGTGCTGACCATCATCATTGCGACGCCGATTGCCTTCCTGGTGACTTAGCTGGGGCTTGTACGAGGGCTCATTAGAATGTGGGCCCATGAGTACCTCCCGAGTCCCGGCGGCGCGCAATGCACTGGAGATCCTCCGGCTGCTGTCTACCATCGACGTGCCGATTTCCGCCGCGCGCATCCGCAGTGAGCTGGACCTGCCGCGCTCAACTACTTACCACCTGCTCAAGGAGATGGTGGACGCGGGGTTCGTGGTACACCTGCCGGAGAACCAAACCTACGGGTTGGGGCTTGCTGCCTACTCGATGGCCGCGGCCTATGCCACGCAGCAGCCCTTGGTGCGGGCGACCCAGGGGCACCTCGAGCGGATTGCCAGCAGTGTTGGGGGATCGGGGCACTTATCGCGTTTGGCGGGCTCGGAGATTCTCTACCTCAACGAGGTGCGCGCGCCGGGGGCGCTGTCACTGGTGACGGAGAAGGGCGTGCGGCTGCAGGCACAGCGGACGGCCTCTGGGCGGGCCATGTTGGCATTGCTTCCAGAAGCAGAGTGGCGTGCAGCATTTGTCCCGGGGTCCTTAGGTTTTGGGGAGTACAAGGAAATCTTGCGCCAGGTACGCGAACGCGGTTGGGCCGAAGAGGTCGAGGTGGTGGCGCGCGGGCAGGCGTCGGTAGGCGTGGCGGTGGTTGACCACGTGGGCAGGCCAGCAGCGGCACTCGCGGTGACTTTTCCCGTGGGCGCAGCTGATGCCACTGATGCCGCGCAGCAACTGCACGCGGCTGCGCAGCAGGTGGCCGAGAGGATGTACGGGCGCCGCTAACAGGTAGTGCCCGAGGTATTGGCGCGCCGGGCAGCCTGTTGTACTATGAGCGCAACGCGTAAGGCTGTCGCGCGTATCACTATTTTTCTATTCTTGTGAAAACGAGTACGTGTTTTCACGTGCCTTCTTCCCTTCCACGTGGGTGGTGGGACGTGGGTAACGCAGCGACGTTAAAGGAGCCTTACATGTCTAATTCTTATCCTTCCACCGTGACCGTGGGTATCGGGGCGCTGAGTATCGAAGAAGTCGTGGCCGTTGCGCGCTACGGCGCGAAGGTGGAAATTTCCGAGGACGCCCTGGCAGAAATCGCCTCGACCCGCGAGCGCGTCGAGGAACTAGCCCAGGATCCGACCCCCGTCTACGGTATTTCCACCGGCTTCGGTGCGCTGGCGCGGCGCCACATTCCGGAGGAGATGCGCGCGCAACTGCAGCTCTCACTCGTGCGCTCGCATGCGAGCGGAACGGGCCCGGAAGTAGAGCAAGAGGTCATCCGCGCGCTGATGCTACTGCGCCTGTCCACCCTGTGCACTGGGCGTACCGGCGTGCGGCCGGTGGTGGCGGAAACTTATGCCGCAGTACTCAACGCCAATATCCATCCGGTGGTCCGCGAGTATGGTTCCTTGGGCTGCTCCGGCGACTTGGCTCCGCTTGCGCACTGTGCGCTGGCGCTGCTGGGGGAGGGCGAGGTGCGCGTCGACGGTGGTGAGGCCACCCCGGCCGCCGAGGCCCTATCCGCTGCGGGCATTGAACCGCTTCAGCTGCGGGAGAAAGAAGGCTTAGCACTCATTAACGGCACCGACGGCATGCTGGGGCAGCTCTGCCTGGCTATCACTGACCTGCGCGAGCTTGCCAAGACCGCTGACATCGCCACCGCAATGACGGTGGAGGGCTTGCTGGGGACCTTGGTGGTCTTCGCCGATGACCTGCAGCGGCTGCGCCCGCACCCGGGCCAGGCAGATGCCGCCGCCAATATCCTGCAGGTCGCAGAGGGCTCGGAGATTCTCGCGGCCGCCCTCGAGGAATTCAAGAAGAAGCAGGTACAGGACGCCTACTCCGTACGCTGTGCCCCGCAGGTGGCCGGTGGTTTCCGCGATACCGTGGCGCACACAGCAACGGTTGCGGAGCGCGAGTTGGCCGCGGCCGTCGACAACCCGGTGGTGGCCAAGGATGGACGCGTGGTCTCCAACGGCAACTTCCACGGCGCGCCGGTGGCCTATGCGCTGGACTTCTTGGCCATCGTCGTGGCTGACCTGGCCTCTATTTCGGAGCGCCGCACCGACCGCTTCCTCGACGTCGCCCGTAACCGCGGCCTTAACGCCTTCCTTGCGGATGACCCGGGCGTGGACTCCGGCCACATGATTGCGCAGTATGCGCAGGCGGGCATCGTCTCTGAGCTCAAGCGCTTGGCCAACCCGTCTTCGGCGGACTCCATTCCGTCTTCGGCCATGCAGGAAGACCACGTGTCCATGGGCTGGTCGGGTGCCCGCAAGCTGCGCAAGGCCGTAGACGGTCTGCAGCGCGTCCTCGCCATTGAAATCCTCACTGCCGCCCGCGCCATCGATATGCGCGAGGGCCAGCCCGCCAAGGGTACCGGCGCGGTCATCGATGCTCTGCGCCAGACCGTCCAAGGTCCGGGCACCGACCGCTATCTGTCCCCGGAGATCGAAGAGACCGTGCGCCTGGTCAAGGAAGGTGCGCTGGTGGCTGCGGTAGAGGGGGCCGTCGGCAAGCTGCGTTAAGCATCACTCCAGCCCCATGGCGTATGTACTTCCAGGTCTGCACTTTTGGGTTTGGCGTTGGCTGTGGCGGGGGCAGCCAGCGCACCGCTGCAGTGCTAGTCGCGCGGCAGTCTCGTATCTGAGACAGCTAGGCCAAAAGTGTCCTGGCTCATGGTTGTGGGTCACAGTAACTTGTCCTGTGTGACGCTGACCAAGCCCCACTAGGGACAGCCCCGGGGAACCGGCCTTGGGGGTTTGGGAGGGCGTCGAAAAGCACGAGCGAAAGGAAGTCATGTCTGAACCCCGCGAAGTACGCGCCCCGCGCGGAACCGAAATCACCGCCAAGTCTTGGCAGACCGAAGCCCCGCTGCGCATGCTCATGAACAACCTTGACCCTGAGGTTGCTGAGCGCCCCGAGGACCTCGTGGTCTACGGCGGCACCGGGCGTGCTGCCCGCAGCTGGGAGGCTTTTGATGCCATCGTGGAGTCCCTCAAGAACCTCGAGTCCGACGAGACGTTGCTGGTGCAGTCCGGCAAGCCGGTCGGCATCTGGAAGACCAATGAGTGGGCGCCGCGCGTGCTCATCGCGAATTCCAACCTGGTGGGCGACTGGGCCAATTGGGAGCACTTCCGCAAGCTCGAGGACGAGGGCCTGATGATGTACGGCCAGATGACGGCCGGTTCCTGGATCTATATTGCTACCCAGGGCATCCTGCAGGGCACTTTCGAGACCTTCGCGGCCGTGGCCAAGAAGCGCTTCAACGGCACGCTCGCCGGCACCTTCACCCTCACCGGTGGCTGCGGCGGCATGGGCGGCGCGCAGCCGCTGTCTGTGACCTTGAACGGCGGCGCCTGCCTCATCGTCGATGTGGATGAGACCCGCCTGAAGCGCCGCCAGCACAAGCGCTACCTCGATGAGGTTGTTACCGACCTGGATGAGGCCCTCAAGCTGGTGCTCGACGCCAAGGAGAACAAGAAGCCGCTGTCCGTGGGTCTCGTGGGCAACGCCGCCGAGGTTTTCCCGGAGGTGCTGCGCCGCCAGCGCGCGGGTGAATTCACCGTGGACATCGTCACGGACCAGACCTCCGCGCATGACCCGCTGAGCTACCTGCCCACCGAAATCACCGTGGAGGACTGGCACAACGAGGCCAAGGCGGACCCGACCACCTTTACCAAGAAGGCCCGCGAGGCCATGGCAGCCCAGGTCCAGGCCATGGTGGAATTCCAAGACGAGGGTGCTGAGGTCTTCGACTACGGCAACTCCATCCGCGACGAGGCCCGCAAGGCCGGCTACCAGCGTGCCTTCGAGTTCCCAGGCTTCGTCCCTGCCTACATCCGCCCGCTCTTCTGTGAGGGTCTTGGCCCCTTCCGCTGGGCAGCGCTCTCCGGCGACCCTGAGGACATCAAGGTCACCGACCAAGCACTCAAGGAGCTCTTCCCGGACAACGAGCACCTGCACAACTGGCTTGATGCCGCCGAGGAGTACGTGGAGTTCGAGGGCCTGCCGGCACGTATTTGCTGGTTGGGCTACAACGAGCGCCACAAGGCTGGCCTGCTCTTCAACGACCTGGTCAAGGAAGGAAAGATCAAGGCGCCGATCGTTATCGGCCGTGATCACCTCGACTCCGGCTCTGTGGCCTCCCCGTACCGCGAGACCGAGGCCATGCTCGACGGCACCGATGCCGTGGCCGACTGGCCGCTGCTCAACGCCATGACCGCTGTCTCCTCCGGTGCCACCTGGGTATCCATCCACCATGGCGGCGGCGTGGGCATGGGCCGCTCCATCCACGCCGGTCAGGTCACCGTGGCCGACGGTACCGAGCTGGCCGCCGCCAAGCTGCGCGCGGTGCTGACCAACGACCCGGGCATGGGCGTTATCCGCCACGTGGATTCCGGTTACACTCGCGCCAAGGAAGTCGCCGACGAGCGCGGCGTGCGTATCCCGATGGAATTCAAGGCCCGCGACTAGATAAGAGAGGAAAAGAAGATCATGTCCACCCTGTTTACTGGAATCTCAGAGCTGCGCACGGTGTCGGAGGCAGGCACGCTTGCCGACGCCTCCCTCATCGCCAACACCGACGGCACCATCGCCTGGATCGGACCGGCGTCCGAGGCGCCGGCCGCGGATGAGAAAGTCGACCTGGGCGGGCGCGCGGTCCTGCCGGGCTGGGTGGATTCTCATACGCACATGATCTTCGACGGCGACCGCTCCGCCGAGTTCGAAGCCCGCATGGCGGGTGAGTCCTACCAGGCCGGTGGCATCGCGGTGACCATGGACGCTACCCGCTCGGCGGGGGAGGAGCGCCTGGAAAAGCTGTTGGTGGAGCGCATTGCCGCCGCCCGCCGAGGTGGTACGACGACCTTGGAGACGAAGACCGGCTACGGTCTTAATACTGAATCCGAGGTGGAGGCCGCTCGCGTGGCGGCTCGCCACGTCGATGACGTGACCTTCCTCGGCGCACACCTCGTGCCGCCGGGAGCAGAGGTCGAAACCTACCTCGACGAGGTTGTGGGCCCGATGCTGGACGGTGTGGCCGAGCACGTACAGTGGATCGATGTCTTCTGCGAGCGCGGCGCCTTCGACGAGGGGCAGTCGCGCCGCGTGCTGGAGGCCGGCAAGGCGCGGGGCCTGGGCGTGCGCGTGCACGGCAACCAGCTCGGTGAGGGTCCAGGCGTGACGCTTGCCGTGGAGTTGGGCGCTGCCTCGGTGGACCACGTCAACTACCTCAGCGATGCCGATGTCGAGGCGCTGGCTTCCTCCGATACGGTGGCCACGCTGCTGCCAGCCTGCGATCTGTCTACCCGTGAGCCGCTGGCGCCGGGCCGGAAGCTTATTGATGCCGGCGCGACCGTCGCCATCGCCTCCAACCTCAACCCGGGCACCTCCTATACCTCCTCGATGAACTTCTGCGTGACCACGGCTGTGCTCCAGCAGCACCTCACGCTTGATGAGGCCATCGCCGCCGGCACGCTGGGCGGTGCCACCGCGCTGCGCCGCCAGGATGTTGGCTCAGGTAAGGACGCGCAAGGCCGTCCGGCTAAAGGCTCGCTGGTGGTGGGCGCTGCTGCGGACCTGCACGTGCTTGATGCCCCGAGCGCTATCCACCTGGCTTATCGCCCGGGCATGCCGATGACCTGGAAGACCTTCGTGGGTGGCCGTGAAGTCTAGAAAGTAAAGTCTTGCACTCTAGAGTGTAAAACTTTGTAGTCTGCGGTATTCTGCAGGCATGATGTGGACGGTTGATGAGCTCGAGGATTACCTCGAGCACTGTCGCCTTTTGCAGTCGGATACTACGACCGTGGAAGTGAAGTCGGGACGCGGGGGAATGCCGCAGTCCCTCGGGGCTACTCTGTGTGCCTTCGCCAACATGCCGCGCGGTGGCACCGTCATTATTGGAGTGGCGGAACCCGACTTTGCGGTGCACGGCGTGGACGATCCCGGCGCCATCGAAAGCGCGCTGGCGGATCAGGCACGCACTCTAGTGGAACCCGCGCCCTTCATTGAGACTCAGACCCTGTACGTCGAAGGGCGAGCTGTCGTGCTTGGACACGTCGAAGGCGTGCTGCCGCACCAGCGGCCGGCACTCTATCGGGGTCGGCCTTACCTGCGAATGGCGGATGGTGACTACGTCATGAGCGCCAATGATCTTCGCATGGTCGAGGTGGATAAGCTGCACGCTCGCGAGGCCATTGCCTATGACTCAGCACCGGTTCCCGGGTCAAACCTAGAAGTCTGTGATGCTTCGGTGCTTAAGGAGGCGGTGGCGGAGCTGCGCAGCGCCACCCCTCGTTTGCGGGGCGCGAGCGATGCCGAGCTGCTGGAGCTATTCCGCGTGGTTGATTCACAAGGGCAGCTGAGTGTGGCAGGTTTATACGCTCTGGGGCGCTTTCCGCAGGGATTCTTTCCCGACCTGCATATTTCTGCGGCCGTGCAATACCCAGCGGGGGAAGAAGGACCGCGTACCCGGAATCTGGAGGAATTCTACGGCCCTGTGCCGGATCTGGTGGATGGAGCCGTGGCGTGGGTGCACAGGAATATCGACACTGACTTGGTCTATGGCACAGATGGCCACCTGCGCGAGGTTCCAGAACTACCGCTGGAGGCTGTTCGTGAAGTCATTGCTAATGCCGTGGTCCACCGCGACCTTGGCCCAGAAAGCTTAGGCGCCGGCAAATTTGTCACTGTCCGGCTGACCCGCCAAGCACTGATTGTGACCAGCCCCGGTGGATTGCGGGGCATCTCCGTGGAAGAGCTTAGGGGAAAGATGCTGTCACCCGTCGCTGTGAACCCGCGCCTATACACATTGAGCACGAAGCTGCGGCTTGAGGACGGCGAGCGTGTCATTGAGGGCCAGGGCGGAGGAATGCGGGTGGTTTTTGAATCGCTTCGGAAAGCTGGATTGCGTCCGCCCGCCCTCATCGACACTGGTGTGCGCTTCACCGTGATCCTCTGGAGGGCGGGGCGAGGCGATGACGAACATGACGCGGCACCGCACGGCGCTAACGCTTCCTCTCTGTCTGCTCCGGAGCCTGCGAGCATAGGCAGTGAGGGCAGCGTGGTGGAAGACGGGCTCGTCGCCAAGCTCGGCGGAAACCCCGCACTTGTGCTTGCTGCGTTGCGCCGGAAGGGCGAGCTCTCGCTCGTGGACATCGTAAACAGTACGCAGCTCACCCGCGGCCAGGTGCGTTACGCGCTGGGCAAGCTTATCGAGTCTGGGCACGTCATCATGCGCGGCAAACACGGTGACCGAGCCACGCGTTACGCTGCGAAGGAGTAGCCCCTAGTGGAAAAGCTCGGGTAGATCTTCGGCGAAATAGCTAATTGGATGTTGGTACCGTACTCTGGTGTGAGCAATGAGCATTACCGATAACGCCACCGGCGGCGTCAACGAGCCGGAAGAATTCAATAAGTCGGAATCTCAGGAAAACTCGCAAGGTGGCGAAGCATTGGACGCTTCGCAGGTGTCGAATCAGGACACCGGGGCTGCGAATAACCCTGAGGACACCGGCGCTGAAGAAGAATCAGCCAACGACAACTCCCAGGGTTTTGCACACCTCGGCCTTTCCGATGACGTTCAGGAAGCCGTGTCCAAGGTGGGCTTTACCAAGCCATCCCCAATTCAGGAAGAAACCATCCCGATCCTCATGGAAGGCCGCGACGTCGTCGGCCTCGCCCAGACGGGTACGGGTAAGACCGCAGCCTTCGCGCTGCCGGTTCTCTCCCAGATCGATACCGAGGCCCGCTACCCGCAGGCTTTGGTCCTGGCACCCACTCGTGAGCTGGCCCTCCAGGTAGCGGACTCCTTCCAGTCCTTCGCTGACCACTTGGGTCGCATCGAGGTTCTGCCTATCTACGGTGGCCAGGCTTATGGCATTCAGCTCTCCGGGCTGCGCCGTGGCGCCCAGATCATCGTCGGCACCCCAGGCCGCGTCATTGACCACCTGGAGAAGGGCTCCCTGGACATCTCACAGCTGCGCTTCCTCGTCCTCGACGAGGCGGACGAGATGCTCAACATGGGCTTCCAGGAAGACGTCGAGCGCATTCTTGAGGACACCCCGGAAGAAAAGCAGGTCGCACTGTTTTCGGCCACCATGCCGAATTCGATTCGCCGCCTGTCCAAGCAGTACCTCAACAATCCCGCTGAGGTCACTGTGAAGTCGGAGCGCCGTACGAATGACAACATCACGCAGCGCTTCCTGCTGACCCCGCACCGCCACAAGATGGATGCCTTCACCCGCATCCTCGAGGTCATTGACTACGATGCCATCATTGTCTTCTGCCGTACCAAGCACGCGACTGAGGACGTGGCCGATAGTCTCAAGGAGGCCGGCTACAACGCTGCTGCCATCAATGGTGATATTGCCCAGCAGCAGCGTGAACGCACCGTCGATCAGCTCAAGGATGGCCGCCTGGACATCCTGGTGGCTACCGACGTGGCTGCTCGCGGTCTTGACGTGGACCGCATTACCCACGTGGTCAACTACGACATCCCGAATGACACCGAGTCCTACGTGCACCGCATCGGCCGTACCGGCCGTGCTGGCCGCACTGGTGAGGCCATCCTGTTTGTCACCCCGCGTGAGCGCCGCATGCTGCGCTCCATCGAGCGCGTGACCAATGCCCGCTTGGAGGAGATGGACCTTCCGACCGCGGATGAGGTCAACGCTAAGCGCAAGGAGAAGTTCTTCGCTTCCATCGGCGCTTCGCAGGAGGACAAGCAGTTCGAGTTCTTCCGTGACATGGTGCGCGAGTACTCCGCGGCTGAGAACGTGGCGATGGATGATATCGCTGCTGCTCTGGCCGTGCAGTTACAGGGCGGGACGGACTTCCTGCTCAAGGAGCGTCCGGTATCCAAGAAGGACCGTCGCGAGCGCGACCGCTTCGAACGCGACGGGCGTGGCCGTGGCCGTGAGCGCGCTGGCCGCGACCGTGACCGCGGCCCGCGCCGACCGGACGGGGACTTTGAGACGTACCGGTTGGACGTCGGCAAGCGCCAGAACGTGCGCCCCGGAGCCATCGTGGGTGCGCTGGCCAATGAAGGTGGCCTGTCCTCCAAGGACTTCGGCCGCATCACCATCGCGGTGGGCCACACCTTGGTGGACCTGCCGAAGAACCTGGACCCGGCAGTGCTGGAGCGTCTGAAGGACACCCGTATCTCCGGACAGCTCATCAAGATTCAGAAGGACACCGGCCGCCCACCGCGCCGGAACTTCGACGATGATCGCGGCCGCGGCGGCTACGGTGGACGTGGCCGTGGTGGACGCGGTGAGCGCGGCGGATACCGCGACCGTGACCGCGGTGGACGCGGTCGTGATCGTGGTGGGCGCCGCGGCGGCTGGCGCGACTAGTCTCTGCCAGGCATCGCAGCGGCCTTAATGCTGCACAAGAAGAAACCTCCCAAACTCTCATTGAGGGCTTGGGAGGTTTTGCTATTGAGGGCTAAACCGGAAAGTTTAGACGTACATCAGGATGGCGCAGACAACCCACAGCAGGTTGAAGATGCCGGAGAACATAGCTAGCTGCTTCTTCAGCTTGGCCACATCGGCGCTGCCCGGGCTAGCAATCGCAGCCATGGCCTTGTTCTGCTTCGGGATAACCACGACGAGCAGAATGACCCAAGCGATGACGGAGAGCAGAAGGGCAATGTGGAACTGGACCTGGGACTTGTAGGCATCCAGGTCGGTAAGGAAAACGGCCAGGCCAATAACCGGAACAATGGCGGAAATATAGCCATAGGTCGAGGTGATCTTGTTGAGGATGCCGGCGGCACCAGCAGCCGAAGCATCACCAGCGCCAGCCTTTGCCAGCTGTGCTGGGAAGGCGGAGGTGGAGATACATACGGTACCGACCAACAAGATAGCGGCGAAGGCGTGGAGGAAAATGAGCAAGCTAGTCATGGGGAGTGCGCTTTACCTTTCTGTACGGGGCTTTTCCCAGCGAAAGTCTAACGGTGCTGTGAGATGAAATCGAATCGGCACTGGTGGCGCATGACCGCATAGTCGCGGGAGGGAAGCGGGAGTTGATACTTGCGGGCCACAGCGGCAAGCCGCTGCGAATAGTCGCAACGATCAGCCGGTGGGAGCCAGTCCGCCGGCAAGGAATCGGACTTGGCTTGGTTCAAATTGCGGGCGGTAGCGACGAGGTTGAGCGGATCATTGGCGAAGGCCATTTTCTTATCACGCGGCCAATCTGAAGCACCAAGGTCCCAGGCCGCTGAGAGCGGAAAGACGTGGTCGACTTCCACGCGCGCCGGCGCCGGAGCGCGGGAATAGGGGTCATAGAGTGTGCCGTTGGTGGTCTGCGAGGCTTTGACATTATCGCGGGTTCCGGGAGCCCAGCCGCCGAAGTCATCGCGGTCATAGCCGGGGGCCTCCACGCGCGCAGGCACGGTAGCCACACCCAGGTCGGGGCCGGGGAGGAGGTGGTAGCCGCCGTAGGCCACGGTGGCTATAGAGAGGAAACCGATATAGGCCGCGCGCAGGTTCATGCACTTTTAGACTGCTGGGGTGTATGAGCGGTTCCCGAATAAGCAGGAAGCACGTGACTGTAGAAACGGGTTAGGTGGGGCAGCCATACGGCTTTTCCCAAAAGGCATTAGTCAGAAGGTTTCTTTGGGGGCAAAGGCACCTTTTAGAGGCTCGCACACGGCGTTTTCGAGGCAAAGGCACCTTTTGAGAAATGCCTTTTGAATAGAGGCTTTTGAGTAGCGACCTTGTAGAGCCATCCGAGTCAATCACAAGCGAAACCCCGCCACAGCAGTAACTGGACTGCTGAAGCGGGGTTTGCGCAGAAGGATCGGGGAGAGAGGAGGGTTACTTCTGAACCTTCTCTGCGGCCTCCTCGAAGTCCAAGTCATCGTTCTTCTCAACGAGCTTGGCCAAGCGGGTAGCCTCCTCGAACTCCTGGGTGACCTTCGCATCCGGGGCCTTGGTAGCCAGGGAAACGCCGACAGCCACGAGTAGAGCGGAGATGAAGCCCGGAACCAGCTCGTAGAGGGTATCGCCCAGCGGGCTCATGCCCCAGCCGATGGCCACGATCGCACCGGTGAGCATGCCGGCGATAGCGCCGGTGGAGTTGAGGCGCTTCCAGTACAGCGCCAGCAGGACGATTGGGCCGAAGGCGGAGCCGAAGCCAGCCCAGGCGAAGCCAACTAGGCCCAGGATCGAATCCGACGGGTTGATGGCCAGCACGGCAGCGATGATGGCGATGGCCACGACGGCGGTACGGGAGAGGTTGATCAGAACCTCCTGGCGCGGCTTCTTCTTAGCGAAGATGAGGTAGAGGTCCTCGATGAGGGAGGTGGAGACAACCAGCATCTGGGAGGACATCGTGGACATGATGGCTGCGAGAACGGCGGTCAGAACCAGACCAGCAAACAGCGGGTGGAACATGACCTGAGCCATGTCCAGGAAGATGGTCTCGTAGTTTTCCTGGTCAGTAATGGAGTGGCCGGTCTGGGTGAAGAACACGGTACCCGACAGCGCCACGAAGATAGCGCCAATCAGGGAAATCCCCATCCAGCTGACACCGTAGAAGCGGCCCGCGCGGGCATCGGAAGGCTTACGCAGCGCCATGAAACGCACGATGATGTGCGGCTGGCCAAAGTAACCCAAGCCCCAAGCCAAGTTACCGATGATGACGGCGGCGGATACGCCAGAGAACAGGGAGAAGTAATCGGGGTTCTCAATAACGCCATTGGTGGCGTAGGGGTTCTCAGCAGCGAAGCTGAAGATCTCGCCCGGGTTGTCCAAGGAGAAGAGCACCATGATCGGCACGATGATGAGGGAGGCGAACATGAGCAGGCCCTGGACGGTATCGGTGTAGGACACCGCAAGGAAGCCACCGACGAAAGTGTAGAAGACCGTCACGGCAGCCACGACGAGCATGCCGACCATGTAGTCACCGCCGAAGCTGGACTCGAAGTAACGGCCGCCAGCCACCATGCCGGAAGAGACGTAGAAGGTGAAGAAGAAGATAATGATCGCCGCCGCGATGATGCGCAGCACGCGCGACTTATCGTGCAGGCGGTTCTCAAAGAAGGAGGGGACGGTAATAGAGTTGCCGGCAATTTCGGAGTAGGAGCGCAGGCGCGGCGCGACCCACTTCCAGTTGGCCCAAGCGCCGATGAGGAGGCCGATGGCCATCCACAGCTCGGACATACCGGTCAGGAACAAAGCGCCCGGCAGGCCCATGAGCAGCCAACCCGACATATCGGAAGCGCCGGCGGACAGGGCGGCTACGAACGGGTGAAGGCCGCGGCCGGCGAGAACGTAGTCGTCATACTCATCCGTCTGCTTGTAGCTCCAGAAGCCGATAGCGGCCATGGCAAGCAGGTAGATGATCATCGCAACGACATACCAAGTGGAGTCTTGCACTGATCTCTCCTTGAGATTGAGATTAAAAAATAGGACCTCACCACGCTAACGAGGCACAAGCTCCTACCCAACTGAAAATTGGCTGGTTGACCAGTATTTGGTTACCTTGGTCACAGCTTAATGTACGGTCTTACTGGTGTTACGTCGTTATGTAACGAGACTGTAACGATTGCTTATTTGGGCTGGATTTGGGAACTTTCTGCAACCCTGACCCCCAGAAGGCGTGCTGCTAAACTGGCCCCTATGGCTTCTTACCTGCTGCATGGCCTCTGGCTGCCCGTCTCCGGCCTGAGCCTATGGATCGAACAGGTCGAAGGGCACAAGATCATCATGCCCTCAGCAGTCCCAGAGGGAACTTTCCCGGATGTGGTCGATAGCATCCTGAGCAAGAAGACCTTCCGCAACCGCGCGCGAGTCTCCCTGCGCACTCCGAAGGGCAAGGATGTCTCCCTCATGGTGCCCATGGCCATGTTTGCCCCGGATGAAGCGGTGGAAACACTGGCCAAGCTGGAATACCTCGACACCGAAAGCCAAGCGGTCTCCGTGGAGCAGCGTGCGACCATCGCGCCGGATCTCCTGTGGCTCATCCGTGCCTACCGCGGGCTTTACCGTTTTGTCCGCGCCGGCCGCGTGACCATCCGCCTGTCCTACCAAGCCGGCGAGTGGTATCCGATGTGGCAGCTGGCCTCCGGTTTGGGCGAGCGCAGCTGGTTGGCGGAAATGCTGGCGTCTGCACCCGGCATCCTGTCCATTAATAACCGGGCCCTGTCTGATGATTTGGCCGATGAGCTCACGCACTGGATTGCCTATACCCAGCTGCGCCCGCAGATCGACGCCCCACGCGCTGCCCCCTGGCACGACTTCGCCCAAGCGCTGCTGAAAACCGCGCCCGTGAAGAAAGGGCGGGCGCAGCTGTTGCGCGGGCTCAACGAGTGGAAGGACTCCATTACCTCCGTCGATCTGCAGCTGGTGTTCCTCGTGGAGGAGCCACCAAATGATAATGTCGCCGTCGAGGACGCAGCATGGCCCATCCGCCTGCTAGTTCGCTCCGGTACCGATTCGCCAATGCCGGTGCACCAAGACCAGTTGGATCGGGGGAGCGTCGAGAAGCTGCGCGAAGCCCGTCGTCACGCCTTCGATGTGGCTCCGCGGCTAAAGTACAATTCCGCGCCGGCGAGCCGGAATGCGGGGGACTGGGATGTGTACCTGACCACGGAACAGCTCGTGGATTTTGTCACCCACGACGCCGCCGCCCTGCGCAAAGCCGGCTTTACCGTGCTGCTGCCCAAGTCGTGGTCCCACATGGAGACCAAAGCCAAGCTGGAAACCACAGAGGTGCGCGATCCTGCTGATGCCGCCACCAAGGCGCACATCGGCATGGAGAAGTTGTTCAGCTATGACTGGAAGCTTTCGGTGGGGGATACGCAGCTTACCGACGCCGAAATGCACGAGCTCATCTCCTCCAAGTCCGGCCTGATTCGTCTGCGCGGCGAGTGGGTCATGGCGGATACACAGGCCCTCAATAAGATCTCGCAGTACATGCGCGAACTGGCCGATACCGCCCGCAAGCGCGCCCTAAAGGAACTGGAGCAGCTCGCCGCGACCGCGGAGATGGCCCGCCAGCTGGAACAGCCTGGCTGGGAAGAGCTCGTTGCGGAGGTGGAGCGCCGCCGCAAGGAATTCAACGAGGGCGAACAAGAAGAAGCGGTAACGCTTGCGGACCTACGCGAGATGGCGTTGAAATCCATGGCGGAGGACCCAGTAGCGTTCACCGGATCTGAGTGGCACACCTCTTTGCTCGGTGGGATGGATAGTACCGCGCCCGACCGCGTGGAGATCCCCGATACGGTCCATGCCGAGCTGCGCGAGTACCAGCGCCGGGGCGTCGACTGGCTGTATTGGATGTCCCGCAACAATATCGGCGCGGTGCTGGCAGATGACATGGGTTTGGGCAAGACGCTGCAGCTGTTGTCCCTGCTGGCGGTAGAAAAGGCCGCCCATGAGACAGAGAGGGAAGCAGAGGCGTGGAAGCCCACCCTGGTGGTTGCCCCGACCTCCGTGGTGGGCAACTGGGCTAGGGAAGCCAAGCGCTTCGTGCCGGACTTTACGGTCATGGTGCAACATGGCACCGGGCGCCTGAAGGGCGAGGAGCTGGTCACAGCGGCGCAGAACGCCGATATCGTCATCACCTCCTATGGCACGGTCAGCCGAGACTTCCTGACCTTGAGCAAGGTGGAGTGGGACCGCGTGGTCCTCGATGAAGCCCAAGCGATCAAGAACGCCTCCACGCGCTCCTCCAAGGCCGTGCGCGCCATCCCCTCGCGGCACCGCGTGGCGCTGACCGGTACGCCGATTGAGAACCGGCTGTCGGAAATGCGCTCCATCCTGGACTATTGCAACCCCGGGATCCTGGGCTCAGCTTCCTTCTTCCGCAACCACTTTGCCAAGGCCATCGAGCGCGAAGGAAGCGATGTCATGGCGGAGCGCCTGCGCCTGCTCACCGGCCCGTTCATCCTGCGCCGCCTCAAGACGGACCCGAATATCATCGATGACCTGCCGGAGAAGTCTGAGCAGATCATCACCGTGCGCATGACCGATGAGCAGGCGGCCCTCTACAAAGCCCTAGTCAATGACGTGGAGCAGGCTCTGGCAAAGAAGAAAGAGGGCATCTCGCGCCGCGGCCTCATCCTGGCATCGCTGACCCGCATTAAGCAGATCTGCAACCACCCGGCGCACTTCTTGGCCGATGGCAGCGCTGTCACCATCAAAGGCAAGCACCGCTCCGGCAAGGTGGAAGAACTCATGCGGATCATCGACCAGGCCATCGAATCTTCGGAGCGCGTACTGATCTTTACCCAGTACAAGGCCTTCGGTGACGTTCTCCAGCCCTACCTGTCTGAGCAGCTGGGCTGCGAGATTCCCTTCCTCCACGGCGGGGTGAGCAAGAACCGGCGCGACCAGATGGTGGAGGAATTCCAGGCCGATAACGGCGCGCCCGTCATGCTGCTTTCGCTCAAGGCAGGAGGTACGGGGCTGAACCTCACCGCGGCGTCGATTGTCGTGCACATGGACCGCTGGTGGAATCCGGCGGTGGAGAATCAGGCCACGGACCGCGCCTTCCGCATTGGCCAGCAGCGCAACGTGCAGGTGTACAAGATGATTACCGCCGGCACCTTGGAGGAATCCATTCAGGACATCCTCGACGGTAAGACGCAGCTGGCTGGGGCCGTCGTGGGCGAAGGCGAGGGCTGGCTCACCGAGCTGAGCCCCGAGCAGCTGGCGGATCTCATGAGCTATAGGGGACAGGAGAAATAAATGGCACCGAAAAACCCTGAGGACAACAACGTCATCTATGCCAACTTCGGCACCCGCAAGCGCGTGAGCACGCCGGAGGAGGTCAACCGCGTCGACCGCGTGCGCACCATGCAACCGGCGGCCACGCGCCTGCTCAACTTTGTCAACCAGCAAACGGATTCCGGCCGCATTCGCCGCGGGCGCCAGTACGCCACGGAGGGCCATGTCGTGGGCCTCGACGTGCGCAATGGCGCGGTACACGGAAAGGTTGCGGGCTCCCAGAACGAGCCTTTCGCGGTGCTCATCCAGGTGCCCTACCGCAATAACGAGGACATCGGGCGGCTGTCGGAGATGTTCGCACGTACCCCCAACTCCGTGGCGAAGGCCAAGGAAGGCATGCTTGCCGACGCCTCCCTCGACATTCTCATCGCCGAGTACCCCGACGACCTTCGCTTTTCCTGCACCTGCCCCGACCCGGAATATGTGTGCAAACACGTCGTGGCGGTGGCGGACCGCCTCGCGGCCCGGATGGATGCCGATCCTTCCGTCATCTTCGCCCTGCGCGGACTTGATTTCGCGCGGCTGGAGCAAGCGGTCATGGAACAGGCCAAGGCGGCCTCGGAGGACTCTTTTTCAGCTTCCGCGACCTCTGAAATCTCTGCCGAGGAACGCAATGCCCTGTTCTGGGAGGGGCGCGAATTGCCGCCCTTGCCGGAGCCCAAAACTGCTCCTGCCGTGGATGATTCCGACCCGGAATTGCTGCGCAAAGCCATGCGCTCCGTGAGTCATACGAACATAGATTTGCTTCGGGCAGTCTCCGATGTCGAGGACCTTTACTATCATCTGACGCACTAGACATTGCCACCCCAGGGGACAGGCTCAAGCGCCAGCCCTGGACCACGTTGTAGGGAGTTTGCATGGCCGCGGTTACGTTCATCCACACCTCAGATTTCCAGCTGGGCATGACCCGCTGGTTTTTAAGTCCTGCGGCGCAATCGCGTTTTGATGATGACCGCGAAGCAGCGGTCCTGCGGCTGGGGGAGTTGGCCACCGAGACGGGTGCCGAGTTCATCGTTGTGGCCGGTGACGTCTTCGAGCACAACTCCTTGAGCAAAACCACGCTGTTGCGCGCGAAGGATATGTTCAAGCGCCTGCCGGTTCCGGTCTACTTGTTGCCCGGCAACCATGATCCGCTCGTGGCGGATTCCATCTTCTTCAACTCCTTTGCGGATAACGTGCACGTGATCGCTGATTCGGAGCCGATTGAGGTTCGCCCAGGCTTGGAGATCGTTGGTGCCCCTTACCTGTCTAAGCGGGTTAATTATGACCTCGTGCGCCGTGCGCTGGAGCCTTTAGAGCCTGCCGAGGAGGGCGCGGTTCGCATCGCGGTGGGCCACGGCCAGGTGGAATCCCGCGCGGGCGAGGGCGAGGACTCGGATGCCGATACGATCGACCTCGCCTTCGTGGAAGAGTGCCTGGATAAGGGTGTTATCGATTACCTGGCGCTGGGGGATACGCACTCCACCGAATCTCTCGGTTCTACCGGCAAGGTATGGTTCTCCGGCAGCCCGGAGACCACGGCCTTCGACGATAGGGAGCGCGATTCGGGCAACGCCTTGGTGGTGACCGTTGAGGGAGAGCGGGTGGACGTGGCCAAGCACCACGTTGGCCGCTGGGACTTCCGGGCGATTGATGCGGACGTTAACTCACTGGAGGAGGTCGAGGCTTTTCTTGCGGAGCTCGATGCCGTTCCGGAGAAGATTCGTACCGCGGTGAAGTACAGCCTGCGTGGCACCGTGGGCTTGAGCGCGCAGGCCCGTCTGGAGCAGGGCCTGGCGGAGATGGAGGAGGTCTTTGCCTCCCTCAAGCCGCGCAAGAGGACCATGGACCTGCATCTGGCGCCCTCAGAAGAAGAACTCGGCGAGCTGAGTTTGAGCGGGTACGCCGCCGATGCGCTAGCGGAGCTGCTCGAGGACCTAGATAATCCCACTGCCCGCGACGCCGCCAACCTGCTGTTCCGCCTCAGCGCGAAGGGAGCCTAAACCATGATGCTGCTGCATTCTGTTGAACTGAACAACGTCCGGGGCGTGGAGCACCTGGAGGTCAAAGACCTCCCGGAGACCGGGGTGGTGGTCATCGGTGGGCCGAACGAAGCTGGAAAGTCCACGCTGGTGGAGGCCATCGATTTCGTGCTCACGGAAAAGCACACGGCAAATTCCAAGCCGGTGAGGGCGCTCCAGCCTGCCGGCCGCGATGTGGGACCTGAGGTCACGCTGGAGGCAACCGTGGGGCCTTACCGCTTCCGTATTCGCAAGCGGTGGGTGAAGAAGCGCACCTCGGAGCTGCATGTTTTCTCCCCGCGCCCGGGCCAGTGGACCGGTGCCGAGGCGGATGGGGAGTTGGAGCGCATCCTTAGTGAGAACGTGGACCGCGCGCTTCTCGACGCCCTCTTCGTCCGCCAGGACGACCCCCACCAAGGCATCGCCGCGGTGGGCATTCCTTCCCTAACCGCCGCACTCGAAGAAGAAACCGGGGCGAGTGCCGCGGCAGAAGATTCTGAACTGCTCACGCGCATCGAAGCGGAATATAAGGAGTACTTCACCGCGAAGACAGACAAGCCGGCAGGAGACTATAAGGCTGCCATTGCTGCGCTGGCGGATGCTGAGGAGAAGCACGCTGCCGCCGAGGCCGCCCTGCGCGAACTCGACGGCGTGGTGGAGCGCTATGAAGCCGCCGAGCTGAAGAAAGCCGAGGCTGAAGCCGCTCTGCCGGCAGCCGCGGAAGAATGCGAGCGCCGTGACGGTGAGCTGCTCGCCGCTCGGGCCGCCCAGGAGAAAGTCACCGCGCAGGAGGCGGCGGTGGCTCGGGCGGCGGAGGCTGTGACGCGCGCGGAGAAGGAAGCGGAGCGCCGTAAAGCTGTGGTTGCTGAGCATGCCGCAGCTGCCGAGGCTGCTGAGCGTGCCGCCGCAGCGGTTATTCAAGCCCGCGAGAGGGCCGAGGAAGAAGCCGCCGCCCGAGCGAAGCTGGAAGAAGTGCACGCCGAGGTCCACCAGCGCTATGAGGCCGTGCGCGAGGAGCGCCAGCGCGCCCGCCGCGCGCAGCAACGCGCTGAACGCGAGGCCCTGGGTACCCGCCTCGAAGCACTGAACAAACTGGAAGAGACTTTGGCGTCCCGCCGCCGTGAACTGGCCGCGACTCCCGACGTTCCGAACCTTCAGGCCTTGGAGGACGCTGCACGCGAGGTCACCGTCCAGGAGCGCCTGCGCGCGGCTGCGGCGGCCAAGCTTTACTTTTCTGGCGAGGGCTCCTTTAGCGTAGATGGCGAAGAATGTGCGCTGGAGAGCGGTCAAGAACTGGCAGTCGAACTGCGCGAGGGCACCACGCTGAAGATCGGCGACATTACCGCCCGCTATGCAGCCGGTGCGGGCGATAGCGGTGAGGAAGGCGTGGAGAAAGCCCGAGCGGAGCTCACACGCCTGCTGGAAGACGCCGGGTGCGAGGACGTGGAGGCCGCCCGTGCCACCCACGAAAAACACGTAGAGCTAGCATCCGCTGCCGATACCGCGGCCCGCGAACTCACTGCGGCGCTGGGTGGGGAGGACCTGGGTGAGTTGCGTGCTCGCTTCGAGGCGGGCGCGGCCGATGTTGCGGACACCGAGGGGCCCGGCGGCTCTACCGATTCCACCGCACAGCCGCGGGAGCTCGACGTCGTGGAGCAGGAAGAAGAGGAGCTGCGCAGGAAGCTGGATGAGCTCGACCGCGCCCTGGCACCCTACCGCGAGAACAAGGCGGGCACCGCACTGGAGGTGGCGATGGTCCGTGCGGAGGAGGCCACGATGCAGCGTGATGCTCAGGCCGCAGCCGTAGAGGCCGCCCGCGCCAAGCTCAGTGATGCCGAGGTGACCGCCGCGATTGAGACAGCACGGACTGAGCTGGCGAAGGAGAAGGCGGCTTTGGAGGAGATGTCGACCGTGGATGTCGACACCGCAGAGCAGCTAGCTAGGGGAGCACACACGCACGTTGATTCACTGAACGCAGCGGTCAATGCGGCGGTTGGCGATATGCGCGAGTTTAACGGGCTTATCACTATGCACTCTGGTGCAGCTGAGGATGCAGAGAAAGCTGCCGCGGAGCTCGAAGTGGCTCGTGAGCGCCATGCCGCTGTCGAGCGCCGTGCGAATGCCGCGCGCTACCTGCGTACGCTCATGCTGCGCCACCGCGACGCCGCCCGCCAGCGCTATGCTGCGCCCTTTGTCACGGCTCTTAATGGTTTGGCTCGCACCGTCTTTGGCGGTGACGTGGACTTCGAGCTCTCCGAAGAGCTCAAGGTCCAAGCTCGCAGCCGTAACGGTGAGACCGTGTCCTTCGACGCGCTCTCCGGCGGTGCTAAAGAACAGCTGAGCATCCTGACACGCTTTGCCATCGCTCAGCTAGTGTCCGGCGAACCGGTTCCCGTCGTCATCGACGACGCGTTAGGGTCTGCCGACTCGCAGCGCCTTCAGCTTATGGCGGCGTTGTTCAGCAAGGCCGGGAAAAACACTCAGGTCATCGTGCTGACCTGTATGCCGCAGCGCTACTCGTGGGTACCGGGGCGCATGGACCTAGATATGGAGAGACTTACAAGCGCTTAAGTCATGGAGTGTAGGGTGTGAGCCATGACTGCGGACACTCGATGGCTCACGGAAAGCGAACAGGACCTCTGGCGGCACATTCTCGCCAGCATTCGCAAGATTAATCGCGGCATGGAGGAAACCCTCTTAGCCTGCAGCGATATCTCCGCGGCGGAGTTTGCGGTCCTCGTCTCGCTTTCGGAGGCACCCGATCACATGCTGCGTTTGCGCGAGTTGTGCTCAGAATTGGAGTGGGACCGCTCCCGCGCCTCCCACCAGATCACACGCATGGAAAAGCGCGGTTTGGTGCGCAAGGAAAAGTGCGCAGGCGATGCACGCGGCGTTGAGGTCGTCATGACTAAGGCCGGCCGGGAACGCCTGGAGGCGGCAGTTCCTGAGCACGTCGAGTCGGTGCGTCGCATGGTGTTTGATCACCTCGATCCTGCCGATGTTCCGGCGCTTCTGCGCTTTTGCAAGGGCGTCCTGTCGGAGAATAATCTTCCGGGCTATGACGGCTTCGTTCCGGACGAACGCCTGGGCCTCCACGCAGACTAGCCGTGCCTGGCGCGGGTAGAGTAGGGCCCGTCCGTTAATTCACCAGGAGGTGACCTTCCCACACCATGATGGGACAAGAACTGTTTGAGCATCCGCAGCGCCAATACGTTACGTACGGCATCACTCCCTTGAAGGAACTCAGCGTGCAGGTGGGTTCGGTTGAGGATCTGGAAGAGCTCACCGAGGAACAAGCCACCGCGCTTGAGGCAGCCCTTGAGCAGCATCCGGAGGGCGCACTAACCTTCGATGATGCCTCGCAGCTGTGGATTATTGGCGCGGAAGAAGATATTGAGAGCATGCTCCAGGACCGTGAAGACTTCGTCGAAGCGCTCAATAACAATGAGGATCCTGGGGTCTAGGCCACAGTCGGCGTCAAACTAAAGGCGGATGCGTTCTGAAAGATCTGCGTTTAACTACGGGCGGCTCTGCATAAACTGCTAAGATACTCTGTGTTAAAGGGCGAGCATCCCCCGTGCAGTGAAGAGAAGGCATTCCATGAGAATGCAGTCTGGCTAGGGGAGCTAAGTGAAAGGATTAAACATGATCGTCGAGCGCGATATGGCTCAGGAGCAGCGTGAAGCAGCTGCACGTGACAAGGCTGACGGCTGGGTATCCGTCTTCGTTCAGTGGATTCCCTCCATGCTTCTCTCCGTGGTGCTGCTTGGTGCTTTGATGTTCGGCATGTACTACGTCGAGCACGGCACCCTGGACATCACCCAGCCAATCGTCAATCAGTACATCACCCAGTAAACTGGTTCGCTCTCTTTTCACCGCCCGGCGGGGGAGAGCAGCTTGACGTAAAGCCCCAGCAGCAATGTCTGCTGGGGCTTCGTTCTTCCAACCTGCCGCACCCCTCAACCTTGTTCCCCTGAGCCGAAAGCCACCGTGGTTTGGGGAGGGTTTCATGCATGCGCAGAACCATGCCCAGGCGGCGCAACTGCCCTAGCTGCCAAAACCATCGCGCTCGCCGCAAGATCTGGCCAGAACTTTGGCAACTAGGGCAGTGTTGAGCCTGAAAGTGAGTCTCCGAGTAAGCAATTCTTCGCCCTTCGCGCTCACCGTCGGTCTCAATCAGTCGCCGTCCGCGGCTTCGGTGAGCGCGAAGGGTGTATTCATCCGATAGTGTGAACGCCATGGACTCTCACATCTACGTTCGCTATCTCAACGGCCCGCTCCAGTGGCTGGGAATCATCGTTGGCCTTGCCGTCGTGGCAGCTGTGGTTCCCACGATGATTGACTCTACGTGGGCAGCAGTCCTTTTCGGTGCCTTGGTGATCGTTGCAACCGTGGCTTGCATCATGATGCGGGTGAAGATCGTCGTGAGTGACGACGACGTAGCTGTTTCCATCCTGGGTATATTCACGAAGAGGATTCCACTCAGTGATATCACCGGGGCAAGCATCGGTCCCGAGACTGGGCTCAAGGAAGGTGCGGGCCCGCGTGTTGTCGACGGAGCACCGGCTTATATCGTTTCTGGGCCAACGGTTCGTATAGAGCATGGCCCGGACTCTCTTATCGCTTCGGCGAAGAACCCGGAGGAAGTGGTCTCGGATATCGAGGCGCGCTTGCGCTAGTTCTATATCCCCAGACTTGGATTCCGCAACCTCCTGGTGGGAGGTGGGGTGTCACCCAGCGCTGGGCGACGCCCACCTGCAGGTTGCGGGTTTCAGGTCTGGGGGAATGCAGAGAGCGAAAGGCTTTCCCGCACTCGTGGCATCGTTGAAAATGAGGGCCGGGGTGCGGCCTGATGAGAGAGAGTTGTGGGCATGAAAAAGTGCCCCTGACAGGGATCGAACCTGCGACCTTCGGTACCGGAAACCGATGCTCTAATCCGCTGAGCTACAAGGGCATTGCTGGCGAAATGCCAACGATGCGATTCTAGCCTATAAAGACTGAAGCGCAGTAATTGGCCTCACGCTGATGGGGGTGTGGTGGGAGGAAAGGCGCGGCTAGGTAAGCCGCGCCTTCATTGTTCCCGCAGCCTTTCTGGCTAGGCGGGCTGTTACTGAGCCTCGGGCTGGTCAAAGAAGCCCGGCGCATCCGCAGTGTGGACCTCACCGGTGCGCAGGTAATCAACCACAATCTGGTCGACGGCCTTGTTGCCCATGGCGAAGTGGCCGTGGCCTGGGCCGTGCACAGTCACCACTCGAGACTGCATCGGATCGGAGAGGCCGCGGTAGAAGGCGTACGGGGTCTGCGGGTCACCGGTAGCCTGCAGCTGCAGCGGCTTGGTCTGCAGCTTCTCACCGGAGACGGCAATCGGGGTGCTGACCGGTGCGCGACCGCTGCAACCCGCGCCAGAGGCGTACATCGAATTAAACAGAGTGAACGGGTCAATCGTCACGTAGTTCGACCAGAGGAACGCCGGAATGAGAGTCGGATCCGTCGGTGCGGTGTTCTCATTGCACATAATGATGTTTTGCATGCTCATTGCATTGACGAGCTGCTGCTGGGCTTTTTCTGGATCCTGTTGAGGCTGTTGTGCCGCCTGCTCCTCAAAGTTCATAGGCTCAACACCTCCGATGTGCTTGGCCAGTGCGTCCCACATCTCGGGGCGGGGGAGGAGCTCACGGGTCGCGCTCAGCGTCTGCGAAGAAGCTTGAACAGCCTGCGGGTTGCGTACCTTGCCTGCAAGGTGCTCTACCTGTACGCGCAGCTCTCCCGTGGCGGTCATGACGTTGGCGCCGGGCTGGCCAGCAAACTCCAGTCCTGGCGGGAGGTCACCAATCTGGGCGTTCGGGGGAAGCACAGTCGGGCGCACGCCTGCTTCCTTGGCCACGATCTGGGACCAGCGCTCATAAGCCTTCAGCGGCGTGGTACCGGCGTGGTAGGTGGCGTCATTCTTGGCCACGTACGCAAAGAAGTCATGGAGGGCATTCTCATAGCCTGCCTGTTGGGAGGCGAAGATCTGGTTCCATGCCATCTTCGGATTCATGCCGGAGTCCAGCACGACCTTGTCGGTGTGCTGCGGGTAAAGCGTGGCGTAGGTGGAGCCTAGGAAAGTGCCGTAGGAAAGACCGGCGATGTTGATTCTCTCCTCACCGAGCGCCTGGCGAACAACCTCCCAGTCCTTAGCGGTGTTCTCCGTGGTTAGGGAGTCGGTGTAGCCCGGGGTGTTCTTCTCACAGTCATCGCGGGTAATCGCGCCGATCTGCGTCAGCTGCGCTAGCGGGTTTCCGCGTACTTCGCTGGACGAGCAGTTCACTTCTCCGGATTCGCGCAAACCGCGGGGCTGGACGCCAATGATGTCGTAGCCCTGCTTGATTTCCTCAGGCCACGCCGCAAAGTTAGCCCAGCTGTATGCGTCACCGCCCGGACCGCCAGGGTTGGTGAATAGGGCGCCCTGGCGGTTGCCCGTGGCCTTGAGGCGGATGAGGCCGACATCGATGGTGCCCTTTTCCGGCGCATCGTGATAGGTCGGAACCGTAACGTGACCGCACTCGGCGCGCTCTTCGGTGACCCCCTCCGGGCACGGGCCCCAATTGATGGTGGGTTGGTCTGCGTGAGCGACAGCGGGCGCGGCAACCAGACCAGCAGCGATAGCCACGGGCCCCAGCACCGAGCCTAAAACACGAGAAAGACGCATAGAATAAGGCTCCTCAAATCGTTAGTTGGTACGGGCCTTATCCTATGCGCCGGGGGCGATGTGAGCCGAGTGCTCAAAAAGGGTGGGTGCACCCGATCGTCACATTACTTAACAATCACCACAATGAGATCGCGCGGGCCGTGGACGCCCTCCACGCGGGAGAGCTCAATATCCGAGGTAGCAGACGGGCCAGAGATCCACGTCGCTGGGCGCTCCGGGTTCATACGGGAGACAACCTCCGGGATGCCGTACACGATCTGCTCCTTGCGAACGATGCACACGTGACGGTCCGGAACCAAAGTCAGCGCGCGGCGGCCGCACGTCTCATTGGACTCGAGCACGATGGTGCCGGTCTGCGCGGAGGTGACGTGAGATTCGGTCACCACGGCATCGACAGCGTCGAGCTCGCGCGGGTCCTTGGCGTTGTCATCAGGAGTGATGGTTCCCTCGAAGCCGTCCAGAAGCCCAGCGTCCATGCCGGGTGCGTAGACGACGTTCGAGCAGCCGCGCTCCTTCAGGATGCCCACGAGGGTGGAATTCAACCCAGACTCATCGGTGACGTGCACGTCAGCCTTGTAGTCTTCGAGGCGGTCCACCAGCATCTCACGCAGCTCATCCTCGTTGAGCGTGCCTTCCTTCTGGTACTCGCGCGGAATGTCTACGTGGTCCGGCAGGCCGGCCTGCTTCTGGGCGGCGGAAATGCGGTTGAGGATTTCCTCTTTGGCGGTGGTCACTTGATGCCCTCCTTCTTGGCTTGGGCGAGGAGTTCTTGAGCTTCGTCAGTGTCGAACCATTGGCGGAAGGACTTCTTCGGCGGAACGGCGGTATCGCGTACCTCGGACCAACCAGACATAAACAGCGGTAGCTTGTCGATGACCCCGTTGAAACCACCGAGGACACGGCCGAGCGCCACCATGTGGGTTATCTGGTTCCAGATCTTCGGGTTCTTCCACACAAGCTCAACTACCTGGAAGAGCTTCTCTTCGACCGGCGGGGTGGCGTGGGTGACCTTCTGGTAGCGGTTTTCCAGAATGACCTGGGAGAGCGGGATGCGCACCGGGCATACCTCGTCGCAACGGCCGCACAGGGAGCAGGCATAGGGCAAGCTTGCCGACGGATCGTTGTGGTCCTTCATGCCAGTCAGCTGTGGCGTCAGGGAGATACCAATCGGGCCCGGGTAGACGGAGCCATAGGCGTGGCCGCCGGCGCGCTCGTAGACCGGGCAGACGTTCAGGCAGGCAGAGCAGCGGATGCACTTGAGCGCCTCGTGGCCCTTGGGGGAGGACAGAGCAGCGGTGCGGCCGTTGTCCAGCAGCACGATGTGGAAGTTCTGTGGGCCGTCACCTTCGGTCACGCCAGACCACATGGAGGTGTATGGGTTCATGCGCTCTGCAGTGGAGGAGCGCGGCAGCAGCTGGAGGAAGACCTCGAGGTCCTGGAAAGTCGGGACGAGCTTCTCAATACCCATCACGGTAATGAGGGTTTCCGGCAGGGTCAGGCACATGCGGCCATTGCCCTCAGACTCCACGATGTTGATGGTGCCGGTTTCTGCCACACCGAAGTTAGCGCCGGAGATGGCCACCTTGGCCTTCATGAACTGCTCGCGCAGGAACTGACGGGATGCTTCAGCCAGTTCCGCCGGCTCGGCCTTGAGGGAGTCATCGGTATTCGGCATCTTGTTGACAAAGATGTCACGGATCTCCGCGCGGTTGCGGTGGATAGCCGGGACCAGAATGTGGGAAGGCTTGTCCTCTCCCAGCTGGACGATGAGCTCCGCCAGGTCGGTCTCTTGGGCGTGGATACCGGCTTCTTCCAGGTGTTCGTTGAGCGCGATTTCCTGGGTGGCCATGGACTTGATCTTGACCACGTCGGTCTCACCGGTTTCGCGGATAAGGCCCTCGATAATCTCGTTGGCTTCCTTGGCATCGCGTGCCCAGTGGACGATGCCTCCGCGCTTGGTCACCTGCTCTTCGAACTGGACCAGCAATTCACCCATGCGTACGGCGACGTCATCCTTGAGCGCGGAGCCGGCGTCGCGAAGCTGCTCCCAGTCCGGGGTCTCATCCACGGCGTGCTGGCGCTTATCACGAATGGTGGTGGTGGCGTGGTGCAGGTTGCGGCGCTGGGTGGCGTTGTTGAGACCCACGTGAGCCAGCGGCACGAAGGCCTTCGAGCCGCGCAGGTTGCCGTAGCCTTCGGGGGCGCGCGGAGGAGTGGTGTCGAGGAAGGAAGTCATTAGAGCATCTTCTCCTTGGAGTAGGCCGCAGAGGTAGGAGTCCACGGGTGTTCCTTGGTGGAGGCGAGGATTTCCGCCAAGTGGATAGCGCGAACACCGGAGCGCTGGCGAGCCAGAGCACCACCGATATTCATCAGGCAGGAGGAGTCACCGCCGGTGACGTATTCGGCCTCGGTTTCGCGGATGTGGCGGGTCTTATCACCGACCATCGCTGCGGAGACCTCCGCGTTCTTGAGGGCGAAGGTTCCGCCGAAACCGCAGCATTCTTCTGCATTAGGCAGCGGGGCGAGGTCGATTCCCTCGACCTCCTTCAGCAGCTGGTAGGGGCGGTCACCCAACTTGAGGAAGCGCAGGCCGTGGCAGGAGGGGTGGTAGGTCACGCGGTGAGGGAAGAAAGCGCCGACGTTGGTGACCCCGGCGACGTCGACCAGAAACTCCGGCAGATCCAGGGTCTTGCCGGCTGCCTTCTTGGCGCCGTCCACATCGGCGGAAGTGCCGAAACGATCAGCGATCATCTCGTGCTGCTCACGCACGGCGCCCACGCAGGAGCCGGAGGCGGAGACCACGTAGTCGATGGAGGGATCCGCAAAGGCGTCCGCATAAGTGCGGATCATCCCCAGGGTCTGCTCCTGGTAGCCGGTGTTGATGTGCATCTGGCCACAGCAGGTCTGCTCCTCTGGGAAGACGACGTCATAGCCCAAGCGAGAGAGAATGAGGGCCGTGGCCTTATGAGCATCGGGGAAGAGTGAATCACCGATGCAGGTGGAAAACAATGCTATTCGCATTCGCGTGTGCTCCTTAGTCTGCCTCTCTGTAGCTTGTCCTGTGCTTGGCACAGCGATGGTGTACTCGGATGCGCGCTACCAGGACAGCCGCAGTGGGCATTTTTCGAGTTTGTATCTATGAGCCTACCGCCCAAAACTCACATTATCGAGGCGGAATTAGCCCTCCTACCTGGCGTTTTATCGCAACATTAATGTTGTGAAATTCCTTACGTGCAGAGATGAAGCGGTCACAAAAAGCGGGCAAGCGAAAACCCCCAGATGTGGCGAGTGAAGTGCCCGATTCTGGGGGTAGTTGGTGCTGAGGACTGAGAACTTAAGGAACCAGGAAGCCCAGCACGTTGGTCATGAGAAAAACGATGATGCACACGACGGCAAGGAAGGCCACGGAGTAGCCCACAACGGCCTTGAAGATGCGGGATTCCTCGCCCTCCATTTGAACCGCAGTGGCTGCAATGGCCAGCGACTGCGGGGAGATCATCTTGCCCACAACGCCACCCGAGGTATTGGCAGCCAGCATGAGGTCCGGGTTAACGCCGATGCGCTCAGCAGCGGTGACCTGGAGGTTGGCAAAAAGGGCGTTAGCGGAGGTATCCGAACCGGTAACCGCGGTACCAATCCAACCCAAGACGGGGGAGAAGAGCGCGAAGATACCTCCGACAGAAGCCACGAACTGGCCGATGGAGATGGTCTGGCCGGAGTAGTTCATAGTGTAGGCCAGCGCCAGGACCAGGATGATGGTCAGCGCAGAGAACTTCATGCGGGAGATAACCTCGCCAAACTTAGCTAGCGGTGCCGATGCCTCCAGCGTGTAGCGGCCGTTCTCGTTGAAGGACATGTAGATAACAGCCACGATGATGCCGGAAATCAACAGCAGGGTGCCCGGGTTGCCCAACACGTTGAACTTAAACGCGGTATCCATGGCGTGGCCTTCGGCGTCGAAGACGGTGCCTTCGAGAAGCGGCCAGGCAACGTTGAGCTGCAGGAAGCCGAAGATGGCAGGCCATGCGGTGGCGATTGCGAAGACTGCAGTGACCACGGCATAGGGCAGCAGTGCCATCCAGATGCGGCTGCCGTTGAGGTCCGTGACCTCCTCTTGGGCGGGCAACTCCATGCGCTCACGCAGGCTGTCCACACCCTTGGGCTTCCACACACGCAGGAAGAGGAAGCCAGCGCCGAGGGAGACAATGCAAGCCACGACGTTGGTGAGCTGGTAGGCAAAGAAGGTGGCCGCGGCCCACTGAGCAATGGCGAAGGAGATGCCGATGACAGCGGCGGCGGGACCTGCTTCTTTAACACCGCGCATGCCGTCAAGGATGAAGAGGATAAAGAAAGGCACGACGGCGGCGATGAGCAGGACCTGCAGCGAAATCAGTCCGGCGATATCAGCGGTCTGTTCGGCGGTACGGCCGCCCACGGAGCCTGCGGTGGTCACCGGGATGCCTACCGCGCCGAAGGCCACGGGTGCGGTGTTGGCGATGAGCACGGTGGTGGCTGCCTTGAGGGGTTTGACGCCCAGCGCCAGGATCATGGTGGCCGTAATTGCTACCGGAGCGCCGAAGCCGGCGAGCGCCTCCAAGAGGCCACCGAAGCAGAAAGCGATGAGAATGGCCTGGATGCGAATATCGCCATCGCCCAAGAGGTCAAAGGTCTTGCGCAGGTCATTGAAGCGGCCAGAGGCCACGGTGACCTCGTAGAACCAGATGGCAGTAATGATCACCCAGACGATGGGGAAGAGGCCGAAGAGCCCGCCGCGCACCGCGGAGGACAAAGCCATGCCGGTTGGCATGCCCATGCCAAAAATGGCGATGAGAACCGCGACGAGAAGCGCTACCGCACCCGAGGAGTGAGCGCGGGCCTTGAGCCCTAGGAGCATGATGAAGAACGCGATGAGCGGCAGCGTGGACACCAGCGCGGTGAGCCCGACGTTGCCAGCAATGGCGTCGGTGGTGATGTTGAAGGTTGACATAAAACTCAATTCCAGTTGGCTCCCGCTGGCGTCTTTGTGGAGAAACCCGGCATGCGGCACCGCATGTGTCGGCCAAGCGAGAAGGCGAAAGGTTGGATCGATTCAGATAACGCCTTTAGGGTAGAACTTGGTGCTTCGCTGTGCCGCATTGTTCACCTGATGGGGGTGAGTGACCTTGCTAACCTCTGCGACCTGATAGCGCCTCCCAGCGGCGGAGACGATAGACTTTGGCCCTATGAATCCTGAAGATCTTTCCGTCCTGATCAAGAACACTGCCGCTGCCGTGCTCACCGAGCATGAACTGGACGCCTCCGTCCTGCCAGAGACTGTCACCGTGGAGCGCCCGCGCAACCCGGAGCACGGTGACTATGCCACCAACCTGGCACTCCAGGTAGCCAAGAAGGCTGGTGCCCAGCCCCGCGAGCTGGCGCAGTGGTTGGCGGATGCCCTCGCCGGCAACGACGCCATCGATGAGGCCTCCATCGCGGGCCCGGGATTCCTTAACATTCGCCTCGCTGCCGCAGCGCAGGGCGCCATCGTGGCCCAGGTGCTCAATGCCGGTGCAGACTTCGGCAGCAACACCACCTACCAGGGCAAGAAGATCAACCTGGAGTTCGTCTCCGCGAACCCGACTGGCCCGATCCACCTGGGCGGAACCCGCTGGGCTGCCGTGGGTGATTCGCTGGGCCGCGTGCTCGAAGCCTCCGGCGCGGAGGTGACCCGCGAGTACTACTTCAACGATCACGGCGGCCAGATCGACCGCTTCGCTCGTTCCCTCGTGGCTGCCGCCAAGGGCGAGCCGACCCCGGAGGACGGTTACGGCGGCGATTACATCAAGGAGATCGCTCAGGGTGTGCTGGAGCAGAACCCGGACGCCCTCGACGGCAGCGATGCCGAGGTCCAGGAAGCCTTCCGCTCCGCGGGCGTGGAGATGATGTTCGCCCAGATTAAGGAGTCCCTCCACGAGTTCGGCGTGGACTTCGATGTCTACTTCCACGAGAACTCCCTCTTCGAGTCCGGTGCCGTGGAGAAGGCCATCCAAAAGCTCAAGGACAACGGCAAGCTCTACGAGTCTGAGGGCGCATGGTGGCTGAAGTCCACCGAGTACGGCGATGATAAGGATCGCGTGGTCATCAAGTCTGACGGCAACGCCGCCTACATCGCCGGCGATATCGCCTACGTGGCCGATAAGTTTGACCGCGGCCACGACCTGGCTATCTACATGTTGGGCGCAGACCACCACGGCTACATCGCCCGCCTGCGCGCTTCCGCCCAGGCTTTGGGTTATGACCCGGAGGCCGTCGAGGTCCTCATCGGCCAGATGGTCAACCTGGTCCGCGATGGCCAGGCGGTCAAGATGTCCAAGCGTGCCGGCACCGTCATCACTCTTGATGACCTCGTCGAGGCCATCGGCGTCGACGGCGCGCGCTACTCCCTGGTGCGCTCGTCCGTGGATTCCAGCCTGGACATCGACTTGGGCCTGTGGGCTTCGCAGTCGGCGGATAATCCGGTCTACTACGTGCAGTATGGCCATGCCCGTATTTGCTCCATCCTGCGCAAGGCGGCAGAGCTGGGCTTCGACACCGCCGCGCTCGCCGATGCCCCCCTCGACCTCCTCACCCACGATAAGGAGGGCGACCTTATCCGCACCCTGGGCGAGTTCCCGGAGGTTGTGGCCACTGCTGCCACGTTGCGCGAACCGCACCGCATCGCGCGCTATGCCGAGGAGCTTGCTGCTGTGTTCCACCGCTTCTATGACCAGTGCCAGGTGCTGCCGAAGGCTGGTGAAGAGACCGAGTCGATTCACTCCGCGCGCCTCGCCCTGGCCAGCGCCACCCGCCAGGTCATGGCCAATGCCTTGACCATGGTTGGGGTCAGCGCACCGGAGAAGATGTAAGACGGAGAAGATATAAGACAAGGTATCGATGACTGATTTCAATTCTCTTCCGGCCCACGTGTGGCCGCGCAACGCTGCTCGTGATTCCGATGGTGTGGTCTCGATTGGTGGCGTTTCCCTGACCGAGCTGGCTGAAGAATACGGCACCCCGCTCTATGTTTTCGATGAGCAAGACTTCCGCTCACGCTGCCGGGACATGGCCCAGGCCTTCGGCGGCCCCGACCACGTGCACTATGCCTCTAAAGCTTTCATTACCAAGCGCATCGTGCGCTGGGTGGATGAGGAGGGCCTGTGCCTTGACGTGGCCTCCCTCAATGAGGCCAAGCTGGCGCTAGCCGCGGACTTCCCGCCGGAGCGCATGACCGCGCACGGCAATAACAAGGAAGATGAGTACCTTGAGCTGTGCGTAAACGAGGGGATTGGCCATGTGGTCTTGGATAACGCGGAGGAGCTCTCGCGGCTTAACAGCATTGCTGCGGCCGCTGGCCGCGTCCAGCCGGTGATGATCCGCGTCAAGCCTGGCGTGGATGCCCACACACACGAATTCATCGCCACGGCTCATGAGGATCAAAAGTTCGGCATTTCCCTGTCCACCGGCGCCGCCTTCGATGTCGCTCGCACGGTGCTGGAATCCGCGAACCTAAAGCTCGTGGGCTTGCACTGCCACGTGGGCTCCTCGGTGTTTAATGCCGATGGCTTCAAGCTGGCTGCCGAGCGCGTGCTGAGCCTCTACAAGCGCATTCACTCCGAGCTCGGTGTTGCCCTTGAGGAGCTGGACTTGGGCGGCGGCTTCGGCATTCCCTACATGGAATACGAGGAAGCCCTCGACGTCGCCACGCTGGCTAAGGACCTGCTCGACGCCGTGGAGCGCACCGCCACTGAGCTCGGTATCAAGCCGCCCTTCGTGCTGGTGGAGCCCGGCCGCTCGCTGGTGGGTGCCTCCGCGGTCACCGTATACCGCGTGGGCACGGTCAAGGACGTGGAGACCGGCAAGGCGGATCTGCCGATGCGCCGTTACCTCTCCGTGGACGGCGGCATGTCCGATAACATCCGGCCGGCGCTCTATGGCTCTGAGTATGACGTGCGCGTGGTCAACCGCCGCACCCAGGGCGAGCCGGTGGACTCGCGCATCGTGGGCTTCCACTGCGAGTCTGGTGACATTCTGGTCAACGAGCGCCGTTTCCCCTCGGATATCACTACCGGGGATCTCCTCGCTTTCGCCACCACCGGCGCCTATCAGTACATGATGGCCTCGCGCTATAACGGCGCTCTGCGCCCGGCGGTCGTATCCGTGCGTGACGGCAAAGCCTCACTTATGCTGCGCCGGGAAACGGTGGAGGACTTGCTGGCGTTGGACGTCGATTAGCGCGGCGTTGGCACAGCTCACCGCATTTTATTCACAAAGACATGGCCGGTCGCACGTTGTGCCGGCCATTTCGTATAGAAATAGACAGCTCGTTCTGTATAGTGATGGGCTAGCACGTAAGAATCTTTCGCAATTTCAACAAGGGGACACCATGACGACGAACCGTAGCAAGAAGCCCGAAGGCGAACCCGTAGGAATCGCGCTGCTTGGATTTGGCACTGTGGGCGCTGAGGTTTTCCGCCTCGTGCAGGAGAACGCTGACGCTTTTGCACACCGCATCGGCGGCCCCGTGGAGATCCGCGGCGTTGCCGTGCACAACAAGAACAAGCTGCGCCCGGGCGTTCCGGCGGAGCTGCTGACCGACGACGCCAAGGCACTTGTCCTGCGCGATGATATCGACCTTGTCGTCGAGGTCATCGGCGGCATTGATTTCCCGCGCGAGCTTGTCCTCGCCGCCCTCAACGCCGGTAAATCCGTGGTCACCGCCAACAAGGCTCTCGTGGCCGCGCACGCGGATGAGCTCGCTGAAGCTGCCGACCGCGCCGACGTTGACCTTTACTTCGAGGCCGCTGTAGCCGCCGCCATCCCGGTCGTCGGCATGCTGCGCCGCTCCCTGGCCGGTGACAAGATCCAGCGCATCTCCGGAATCGTCAACGGCACCACCAACTTCATCCTGGACGCCATGGAGTCCACCGGTGCCTCCTATGAGGATGCGCTGGCTGAGGCCACTCGCCTGGGCTACGCCGAGGCCGATCCCACCGCTGACGTGGAGGGCCACGACGCTGCCTCCAAGGCTGCCATCCTGGCATCCCTGGGCTTCTATACCCGCCTGACCTTCGACGATGTCTACTGCGAGGGTATTTCCAAGATCACCGCCGATGACATCACGGCTGCCAACCAGGCCGGCTACTCCATCAAGTTGCTGGCCATCTGTGAGCGCCTCGTGGATGAGGAGACCGGTGCGGAATCCGTCAACGCCCGCGTGCACCCGACGTTGGTTCCGAAGGAGCACCCGTTGGCTTCGGTCAGCCAGTCCTATAACGCCATCTTCGTTGAGGCGGAGGCCGCTGGTTCCCTGATGTTCTACGGCAACGGTGCCGGCGGTAACCCGACGGCATCTGCTGTGCTGGGTGATGTCATCGGTGCGGCACGCAACATCGTCCACGGCGGCCGTGCGCCGGGGGAGAACACCTATGCCAACCTACCTATTGCGGAGTTCGGAGAAGTGGAAACTCGTTATCACGTCGACATGGAAGTTGAAGACCGCACCGGCGTGCTCTCCGCCATCTCCGGTGTCTTTGCCCGCCACGGTGTCTCCCTGCGCACCGTGCGCCAGGAAGACGGCGATGCCACCGCCCGCCTCATCGTGGTCACCCACGCGGCGAAGGAAGCGGTGCTCGAGGATATCGTTGCTGCCCTCGGCGAGCTCGATGAGGTCAAGGCCGTTCACTCCGTCATCCGCCTGGGCGTTTAAGGGGCTTAGGTACAACAATGAGTATCGATATCGAAGTAGGCACCAAGGTCACCGTCCAGGTCCCGGCCTCCTCGGCCAACTTAGGCCCGGGCTACGACACCCTTGGCATCGCGCTGAGCCTCTACGACACCGTAGAGGTAGAAGTCACGCGCTCCGGTTTGGAAGTGGAGATCTTCGGCGAGGGCGCCGATGAGCTTCCTCGCGATGGCTCCCACTTGGTAGTCAAGGCCATCCGCTCCGCGCTGAAGGCTGCCGACGTAGAAGTATCTGGCCTGCGCGTGGTATGCACGAATAACATCCCGCAGTCCCGCGGTTTGGGCTCCTCGGCCTCCGCTGCGGTAGCCGGTGTGGCCGCGGGCAATGGCCTGGCTGGTTTCCCGCTCTCCGAGGAGCAGGTTGTTCAGCTGTCTTCAGCCTTCGAAGGCCACCCGGATAACGCCGCGGCCTCCGTGCTAGGAAACGCCGTGGTCTCGTGGACCACCGTGCCTGTCGACGGCCGATCGCTCCCGGAGTACCGCGCCGCCACCTTAGACGTGCACCCGACTATCAAGGCCACGGCCTTGGTCCCGGACTTCCACGCGTCGACCCAGGCAGTGCGCCGCGTGCTGCCTTCCCACGTCACGCACGCCGATGCCGCCTTCAACGTCTCCCGCACTGCGGTGAACGTGGCGGCGTTGACCGCCTACCCGGACCTACTGTGGGAGGGCACCCGCGACCGCCTGCACCAGCCTTATCGCGCTGATGTCCTACCGGTGACCGCGGAGTGGGTCAACCGCCTGCGCAACCGCGGCTATCCCGCCTACCTGTCCGGTGCTGGCCCCACCATCATGGTCCTCCACACCGAGCCCATCGAGGAAGAGATCCTCGAGGATGCCCGCGGACAGAACCTGCGCGTGCTGGAGCTGGAGGTCGCCGGGCCGGTTTCCGTCGAGCGCGGTTAGGCTAGCTAGCCTCCTTTTCCACGTTGATTCGGCACACGCCGTTTCCGGACTTCGGGATCAGCTTCAGGCTTAACCTCCCACCGGAATCGGCAGCCGCCTGCTCCAAGTAGCCATCGTGGATGGCGCAGACGAAGGGGGAGGGCTCCACACCGGCGCTGACAAATGGGCAGGCGTGTAGCTCCACATCGGCGCGGCCTTCCTCGTCGAAGTGATCGGACGAGGTTACCGGGTCAAAGCCCATATCGCGCATCATCAGATAAAGCGAGCCGAGTGCCTCAGCACCATGGCTGGTGGCCGCAGTTTTGGCCCATTCGCGGCCAAGCTCCCGCGCCTGCTCCGAGGAATAATCGTTGAGCTGGTCTTTTTCCGCCAGCGCTGTGATGAGCACGCTGATCAGCGTGACGTATTCCTCCGCCACTGAACGGTTGTCCGGCACCCGCACTTGGAAGATCAGTGAGGGGCGTCCGCGCCCCTTCGCCGGAGCAGTAACTACTCGCACCGCGCCAGCGCGAACGAGCTCATCTAGGTGGCCGCGCGCGGTGTTGACATGCATGCCCATCTTCTTCGCAATCTCTGCAGCCCGTGCTCCTTGCGGGAATTTCTGTAAGGCCGAGAGGACGTCGCGCTGCTTGGGGGAGAGCTTCATCGTGTCAGGAAACAGCTCGCTGGAGGAGCGGGGGCTAGGCGTAGCAAATGCGGACATGAACTGTGACTCCTTGAAAACTCTAGAAGGATTCTACATCCGAGGTCCTGATTTTCTTCCACTGCGGTGCTCAGAGGCACCACGACCTGCGTGACGACGTGGGTAAAATCCCATGGATTAAGTACGGGTGTAGACCGTGAGGGCGGTGGCGTCGAGGGCCACGGAGACCTCGTCGCTGGGAGCATTGTTGCCTGCTGGCTCGCCCACTGTGAGCCGTTGGCCGTCAATGTCAATAAGGGTGGTTTTGCCCAGATCGGCCACAATGGTCGCGCTCAGTGCGCCAGCGGGGTCGAAGCGCAGCGCAGACTGGGGAAAGGCCGCCCAGTGCTCGCCGTTGCGAGCTGGCTGAAATGCATCATTCTGATGGTAGCCGCGAAGCACATTGATGCCCGCCAGCTCTGCCATAAAGCGGGACGGGGGCCGTTCCAGTAGGCGCTCCGCGGAGCCTTGAGAGATGATGTTGCCGGCTTCCATCACCAGGATGTCGTCCGCCAGCGTGTCGAGGTCCACGCGGCTGTGGGTGACGATGACCGTGGTACGGTCAGCGGCTGAAAGGCGCAATAAGTGGCGCCAACGCGCGGCGGATTCTACGTCCATGGCGGCAAAGGGCTCATCCGCAACCAATACCGCCGGGCGCGCCGCCAGCGCGCGGAGGAGGGCAACCTGTGCGGCTTGACCACCGGAAAGCTCGGATACATGGCCCAGCTCTTGCAGTCCGGCGGCGTTGATCAACTCTTTGGTCCTTTGCGGGTCTTTGGTCACCATCGTCAACGCTTGAGCCACGGTGGCAGTGGGCGGCAGCCCAGGGTTTTGAGAAAGCATGATCACGCGTTCGGCGTTGGTGTGTGCCCCTTGGAGTCGCCCGCTAATGAAACGCAGAAGCGTGGTCTTTCCGGCACCGTTGGGCCCGACCACCGCGGTCATGCGCCCGCCCCGGAACGTGGTGGTGGCGTTGCCGATAGTTACGGAAAGATCGTGGGCTGAGTCCACAGGGGTGGTGGCAGTGCGAAGTGCCGCAGGATCCATCGGCTTGAGCATGCGCACCTTCGGCTCGCGGCGACGCCGCAGCAACAGGGGCAGTCCGGCGGCGGTGAGCGCAAGGATGGCTATTCCAATAAGCACGGCGGAAAGGGCATAGGCATTGTCCGCGCTGACCTCGCGCTCTAGGTAGATTCCGCTCGGCATGGTTCGGGTCGAGCCGGGCAGGGAACCGGCGAAGGTGATAGTTGTTCCGAATTCACCCAGTGAGCGGGCGAAAGCCAGCGCACCACCGGTGAACACAGCGGGGCGGATGGCTGGGAGAATGATGCGCCGAAGGATGGTTCCCGCTCCTAAGCCGATGCCGCGCGCGCTGGCGATGACCTCAGGATCGAGTTGCCGCAGCGCGGAGTCCACCGCCACCACCGCGAAGGGAAGCGTGACGAAGACATGGGCTGCCACGACACCCGGGAAGGCGAAAGACACGTGCAGTCCAGCCTGCTCCAGAACAGGACCAAGCAGTCCGCGGCGCCCCAGCAGGGCAGTAAGAGCCAAGCCTCCCACGACGGGAGGCATGGCCAAGGGGAGGTAGACCACCAGTCTCACCAGGTGGGAAGCGTGGCGTAGCTGCTGCAGCCACAGCGCCAAGCAGGTGCCCAGCAACGTGGACAACACTGTAGACCACGCCGCCGCGAACAGGCTGACGCGGAGAAGATCCTGGGTCATCGGCGAGCTCAGCGTGTCCGAGAGTTGCCTCCAGGGCACCCGCACTCCCAAGGCGAGGACTGGGGCGAGAATGTAGATAGCTGCCAATGCGCCGGCGGCGATGACCGGCCAAGGGGCTCGTGGGCGCTGTTCGCGCAGAATCATGCGCGACACCTAGTTCACCGGAGTGAAGCCGAAGTGTTCCCAAGTGCTGTCAAAATCCGACTCAAGAAGCGAGAGGACTTCTTGGGCTTCTTCATGCCGGGATGAAGAAGCCACCACAGCGCCCATGATCTCATTGCGGAAGTCTTCCGCGTGGGCGAGCGGGATGGCCTCGACATCTTCGCTCGCGGCGGCGTCGGTGGAATAGACCCACCCGGCGTCCGCTTCACCGGAGGCAACCTTTCCCAGGACATCAGCGACTTGGCTCTCCAAAGATGATGCGTACAGATGCCAGCCATTGGCCTCCATAATGCGCGTGGAAATGGCTCCGCAAGGCACGCTCGGGTCACAGAGAACTAGGCGTGCCGAGGGCTCCAGGTCTGCTGCAGAGCGAAGACCTTGAGGATTACCTTTCGGCACGACCATAACCATGACGTTGCTGGCTAAGGCCACGGGCGTCTCCACGCTGCCCTGAGCGAGTGCATTCTCGATGGTCTCCCGAGAAGCAGTGAGGAGAAGGTCTGCGGGCGCTCCCTCATCGACTTGCTGCACCAAAGCAGAAGAGCCGCCGTTGTTGAAGGCCAGGGGAGTCCCGGAGGCGCTAGCAAGCTCGTCATTCAACACTCTTGTCGAGGATGCAGCAAACACCTGCAAGGGCTCTGTGGAATCAGAGGCGCAACCGGCAACAGTCAGCGCGGCGGCGATGACGGGGATTACAATCTTTGCGAGGTGCATGTTCAGTCAGCTTACGGAAGCTTTAGGCCGTTCGCGTGAATTTGATGTTTACTGCGTGAGGGATTTCGGAGGCGTTGAGGGTGGGGATGTCGTGGCCCTTGGAGGCGTCGATAAGCGGCAAGTTCATTGATCTTTTCCGTTTCGATTTTCTAGGGGGAGCTGGCGTTGCTGCCCGCGTCTTTAATTTACTACGATTATATCCGTGCAAATAACTAAGTCAGGTATATCTGTGCGGGATGTCTCGTTGACGTCGCGCCGGCGTTGGCACACCATTGCCTTTAGCCTCGTGGCCTTGTGGATCGCGGTGGGCGTGGGAATCACCGTGGCGAGTTATCTGGGAGCACCCGTCGTGTGGTGGGATCTCATCCATCCGTTTACCCTCGGAGCGCTGACCACCGCCATCCTCGTATTCAGCACCCACTTCACGGAGGCGCTGACCCGCACCCCAGCCGTCGGCTTCCGCGGGGTGGGCACACGGGTGGGCCTAGTGCAGGTAGGTCTGGTCCTGTTGCTCGTCGACCGCGCAGGCTACGACTGGGGAATGCTCGCGGATATTGGCTCCTCACTCGTCATCGTCGCAGTCACGTGGCACCTGTGGGCGTTGTGGTCTAAGCTTCGAGGCTCTCTTTCTGGCTCTTTTGCAGTCACCGTGCCCTTTTATCTGGCCGCGGCGTGCTTCATGGTGGTCTCTGTGTTATTGGCCATCCTGGCTGCGCACGGGGTGGGTAACTACTCGCTGTTGGTGGCGGCGCACTCACGCGGCATGGTGTGGGGGTTTGCACTGCTTACCATTGTGGGCACCGTAGTCACGCTGCTGCCCACGTTGACCCGAACGCCAATTTCATCGGTCGCCCGGGCCCGGTGTGGTCGAGCATTGACCGTGCATTGCGTGGGGCTGGGGGTGGCCATGCTTGCCGACGCCTCCGGGCTCACCCGCGCCGCCGGCATGGCGCAGCTACTCACCGTCCTTGCCGCTGTGTTCATCATTCAGCCAGTACTTGCCGGTGCGCTTGGTGGCGTGAAGACCACGGCAAGCGTGTCCGCGATGGCGGGACTGGTATGGATGCTGGCACTGTGTGCCGGTGACGCGGCGGCCACTCTCGCCGGGGCCTACCCGCGCGCGGTGACGTTACTCCTGATGCCCACATTCGTCGGCGCCGGCCTCCTGCAGCTCGTGACCGGGGTACTCCACCACATGCTGCCCATCCTGGCCGGGGCTGCTCATCCCGCGCGAGGCCACCTTCCAGGGTTCGTGCGCGTAGCGCTCATCAACCTTGGCGGCGTGCTGAGCCTCACTGGCATTACTAGCGTGTCCTTCGCCGGGCTTATCATGATGGGGCTAGGCCTCATCGCCAATTGTGCGGCCCTAGTGTGGGCCGTCTCGTCATCTCAAGGAGAAGTTCATGTCAAGCGTGCCCGTTAAAAAGGAGCAATTTGAGAAGCAGTGGGCATCCTGGCTCATCATCATTGTTGCCTTGGTGGCGGTCATTGCACTGGCAGTGACCAATTCGCGGATGGGGAAACAAGATCCGGCGCTGGTAGCTTCCGCCGATGCCGTCACTGTGGATGTCTCTGTCGACGGCATGGCCTTTGTTCCGTCCTCTATTAACGTGGCTGCGGGCAGCCACCTGGTGGTGAATTTTCATAACACGGGCGACCAGGTCCATGACTTGAAGATCGGACGTGAGGAAACCGGAAGGGTAGAACCAGGTGAGACCGTGCAGCTGGATGCCGGGATCATCGATGAATCCGTGGAAGGCTATTGCACGATCGCCGGGCACAAAATGCAGGGGATGACGTTTATGGTCAACGTCGACGAGCCAGCATCTGGGGACCATGAGCATGCGGGGGCGTCGGCAAGCACGGGCTCTGCTGGTGCCCCGGCGACGGTGCCCTCAGCAGCCGAGCGCATGGCGGCACGCGAGGGCTTCGACGCCGTCGGTGCCTCCCTTGCTCCCGCGGAAGGCGACCTTCACGAGGAGACCTGGGTGATGACAGAAGAGGAGGCTGAGGTCGCCCCAGGAGTGCGCCAAACCCGGTGGCTCTTCAACGGGCAGGCACCCGGACCAACCCTGCGCGGCAAGGTCGGGGACCGATTTCGTATCACTATCAAGAACGAGGGCTCGATGGGGCACTCGGTGGATTTTCACGCTGGTGAAGTCAACCCAGATAAGAACATGAAGACGATTCAGCCGGGCGAGTCGCTGACATACGAATTTGTCGCGCACCGGGCAGGCATCTGGATGTATCACTGCTCAACCATGCCGATGAGTCTACACATTGCCAACGGCATGGCAGGAGCAGTCATTATCGATCCGCGTGGTGAGGATGCACTGGGGGACGTCGATGCGGAGTACGTCATGGCGGCAAGCGAAATCTTCCTCGCCACCGCGGGCAGGGAAAGTGAAGGTGCGGATGCACAGCGAGTCAGCAATGGCGACTATGACCTCACCGCCTTCAACTACTATCCCAATCAATACGACAAGGGCTTAGCACCGCTGCGCGCCAAGGTGGGCGATACCGTGCGTATCTGGCTGGTTAACCTCGGCCCGGATTTGCCTCTGAGCTTCCACGTTGTGGGGGAGCAATTCGACACCGTGTACAAGGAAGGCGCCTACCTGATTAAGGACGCGAAGGATTCCGGATCCCAGGCGCTGGACCTCTTGCCCGCCCAGGGCGGATTCGTGGAGATGACCTTCAACGAGCCGGGGACCTACTCCTTTGTGAACCACCTCATGACGAACGCAGAGAAGGGCCAGCACGGGCAGATCATCGTTGAGTAGCTCGCCGCTCGCGGAGTTCGTCCAAGGTATCTATATCGCGTACTGCGGCGGTGCCTTCGACCTCTGTGATGTTCTTCGCGAGTCTCAGTAAGCGCATGACTGACTTATTGCGGGGATTGCCGAGCTCGTGCAGAGCGCGGGTAATGGCCTCGGTGCGCCACAGTGCACACAGCGGTTGAAGGCGCCCATCGAAGGTGGCCACCGCGGCATCAGCGCCGGAGCTTTCTAAGGCCTGTTCGAGTACAGGCAGCATACGCGGGGAATCCGGGGCATCGACGGCAAAGATGGCGGTCGTGGACTCTGCGGCACCAACCAGCGCGGCGTGGCCCGCGGCGATTCCCGCGGCTGGCCCGCCGAAAAGAGGCCTTTCACATACTTGGGGCATCCCTAGGGGATAGGGTGAGACAACCGCCACCGGCGCATCATAAGGCAACTGGCGCAGGAGACGGTCGATAAGGCGCTCACCGGCGAGAGTGATACTTGCTTTGTCCACGCCTCCCATGCGCGTTCCGCGTCCGCCTGCCACAACAATGACACCTGGCATTGTTCTCTATCCTTCCGCGCCGGGCAGTTCGCGGGACCAATCACCCGAGCGACCGCCGGATTTTGCGGTGATGCCGCAGCGTCGGATATAAGCGGAGCGGTCAACGCCTTTCACCATGTCGATGAGCGCTAGGACGGCGACGTTCACAGCGGTCAGCGCCTCCATTTCTACGCCGGTGCGGTCGGCGGTGCGCACGGTGGCCTCGATAAAAACGTGATCTTCGCGCAGCTCGATGTCGACCGCGCACCCGTGCACACCAATGGTGTGGGCCAGAGGCAAGAGATCCGGGACCTTCTTCGCCGCCGCAATACCGGCCACTCGAGCAACCGCAAGCACGTCGCCCTTCGGCACGGCTCCCTCCCGCAGTGCGGTGAGGACCTCTGGTGAACACGCCACCTCGCCTTGGGCGGTGGCGGTGCGCACAGTGGGCTTCTTATCGGTCACGTCCACCATGTAGGCGGAGCCGGCCTCATTAAGATGAGTGAACTTCATTGTTGCAGCGGGTCCTTTCCTCCGGTGGACCTAGCCTAGCTGACGAAGAGTGGGCCGATCCGCGTTTCTGAGGCGCGATCTTTGGCAGCAACGGAGGGGTGGGGGCTGTAGAAGGGGAGACCCTGAATCTAGTAGGGGTAGACGGTAAGTTGCTCCCCTGCGGTGACGGAGCTCGTCAGCAGCGCGAAACCTTGCGTGCCCGGCAGTGCTGCAACGTGGTGGCTGCGCATGCGTGGACCAGGCGGCGGAGAGGCGGTAATGCTTCCTCCCAGAGCAATTGAGCACGGCTGGATCAGCGGGCGGTGCGGATCCGGGAAGTCGGCCCCGGCGACGGCCGTCAGATGCGGCCGGTCTAAAACTCCGGTGGGGCGGGGAAGGCCGCGCAAGGAACACAGAAGCGGGGTGAGGTAAAGGTGTGCGGAGACGAACGCCGCCACCGGGTTGCCCGGCAAACACACCACGGGAACGCCGTTCCACAGCGCGTGGCCCTGTGGCGCGCCGGGGCGTTGGTTGACGTGCCCGAACCAATAAGAGCCGCGCTCCACAGTATCCTCAATGACCGCGCGAACCACGTCAAAGGCTCCTGCGGATACCCCGCCTGTGGTGACGATGAGATCGGAATCAGCAGCAGCCGCGTCGAAGCAGCGCCGCAGCTCAACGGGTGAATCGCCACATACCGTGCGAGTGATGTCAACGGGCCCGGTGGCACTCATGAGTGCTTCGAGCATCGGCCCATTGGAATCCGGGAGCTGGCCGTTGCGCAGCTCCTCGCCCGTGGCGATAATGCTCACTCGCGGGATGCGGTGGACCACGGCGGTGCTGACCCCGGCAGAAATGGCGGCGGCGATGAGGGAGGCGTCGACCAGCGTGGCGGCACCGGCTAGTTGGTGCCCGGCCTCGATGTGGGAGCCGCGCCGCCGGATGTGGTTGCGCTCGGGAAGTCGGTGCACCGTAACGGTCTCGGGCAGCGGCCCGGGGCCTGGCGGAATATCGGTGTCCTCCACAGGGATGACCAGACCATCAAAGCCCGCGGGTACTGCACCACCGGTCATGATGCGCAGCGCAGTGCCGGGCTGCGGGGCCTGGGCAGACGCGCCGGCAGGCACATCACCCACGACGGGCAGAGTGAAAGGAACGGTGAGGCTGCCGGGTGAGGAGGGCTGCGAAATGAGGAAACCATCCATCGCGGAATTATCTTGCGCTGGCAGGGGCAGGCGGGCGACGAGGGGCTCAGCCAATACGTGACCCTGCGAGAGTGGGACATGCTCCGCAGGCAGGGCGCGGACCAGCGCGTGGAGGCGGTCGAAATACTCCTCGATACTTAAGTCAGTCCCAGTGCTTGTCATTGCACCCAATCTAGCCGCCGATGGCGGACATCGGGCGATCTGGTTGGAGGAAACCTTCATCATCCACCCCATGGCCCGGTAATTTCCTCCACATTTCACCCGCCCACGCGGTGGCGAGCTCCGCATCGCTGGCACCGGCCCGCATGAGGTCGCGCAAGGAGGTTTCCGAGTTGCCGAAGAGGCAATTGCGCACCGCGCCGTCTGCGGTCAGGCGCGTGCGGTCGCAATCCCCGCAGAAGGGCCGCGTCACGGAGGCGATCACCCCGATGTGTCCTGTGGGGAGGGAGCCATCGCGCGAGACCGCGGACCACAGTGCAGCCGGCGCGGAGCCGCGGGGTTTCTTAGCCGGGGTGAGCTCGAAGTCTTCGGCCAAGCGTGCCAAGATGTCCTCCGCGGTGACCATCTGGGAACGCGTCCACTTCTCTCGTGGGCCCAGCGGCATCTGCTCAATGAAACGAAGCTGCGCGCCGCGCTCTAAACAAAAACGGGCCAACGGCAGGATGGCGGATTCGTTGACGCCTGGCATGATGACAGCATTGACCTTGACCGTATCCATGTCGGCGGCCAGCGCGGCATCGATGGATGTGAGCACATCTGCCAGGCGGTCGCGTCGGGTGAGCTGGGCATAGAGCTCCGGATCGAGCGTGTCCAGGGAGATATTGACGCGGTCCAGCCCGGCGCGCTGCAGCCCCGGCAGGCGTTTATCCAGGCCTAGCCCGTTGGTGGTGAGAGCAACAGTAGGAGAGCGGCCCTCATCGGTAGTGAGCGCTTTTGTGGCGGCGATGATTTTCTCTAAGGAGCCGCGAAGAAGGGGCTCGCCACCGGTGAAGCGCACCTGCTGGATGCCGAGCTTGTCCACTGCGAGGCGGATCAGCCGGATGGTCTCTTCATCGCTGAGCGTGTGTTCGGTGGGCAGCCACTCATAACCTTCGGCGGGCATGCAGTAGGTGCAGCGCAGGTTGCAGCGATCCGTCAGAGAAACGCGCAGGTCGCGGGCCTGGCGGCCGTAGCGATCCACGAGTGCACGGCGGCCCTCGGTCCCTGGTGCCGGCAGGTCCGTGGGCAGCGTCCCCGCTCCCCGTACACGCGGCAATGGCAGAGTCAGCGGGACGGAGGTGCGTGGCGAAGGCTGGGATGGCTGGGCGGACATTGCTGGCAAGTCTAGATCGAAGCGCGCCAAATGAATAGGAGGGGACTAAGCTTCCCCGTCGCCTTCTTCGGCATCGAGGCGCTGCGCCTCACCCGGGCCCTTGAGACGGATGATGTTGTATTCGCCCTCCGCAAGGTGGGCGCGCAGGTCCTTCTTATCGAACTTGCCCACCGAGGTTTTATCGATGGATTTCACGAAGGTCCAGTACTCCGGCAGCATCCAGGAGGGCAGCTCAGAGCGCATACCGTTGCGCAGGCGCTCGGCGGTCTCAATTGTGGGGCTGATATCTGCGGCGAGCACGGTGACAGCCAGCGGGCGCTCGACCCACTGTTTGTCGGGATAGCCAATGACGGCGCATTCGAGTACCACCGGGTTGGCCATGATGAGGTTCTCCAACTGCACGGAATAAATCCACTCACCACCGGAGCGAATGACATCGCGTGCTCGGTCTTCCACGGTAAGGAAGCCGTCCTCGGTGACGAAGCCGACGTCGCCGGTGCGTAGCCAGCCGTCCGCCGTGAACTTGGAAGCCGCGTCCTCGACGTCTTTCCCGCGGAACTCGTGAGCAGCGCCGCCATCCTCCGAGGCGGGCGAATGGTAGTAGGCGCCAGTAACCAGGTTGCCGCGGACCTGAATCTCACCGGCGTTGCGGTCCGTCGTGTTGACTACGTGGCCGTCGTTAACCACGCGGTATTCCAGGGCGGCAGGGAAGCGCCCTTGGGAAATACGGTAGGCCCAGCGGGCCTCACCCGAGGCGCCTGAAGGCGGGCGAGCCACGGTGCCCACCGTGGTGGTTTCCGCCATGCCCCACACGTGGACCACGTCCACGCCGTAGCGCTCTTCCCAGCTCTTGATGAGCTGCGGCGGCACAGGAGAGCCGCCAGCGAAGATCTCCGTCAGGGTCATGCGCTCCGGTGGGTTCTTGAGGTAGTGCACGAAGAGCTGAATCCAAATGGTGGGCACACCGTGCGCCACGCGCGGGGAGGTGGCGGCGATGACCTTGGCCAGGGTGGCGGGGGAGACGTCGGCGTCGGGAAGCACCAGCGGCGTGCCCGTCATCCACGCCGCGAAGGGAACTCCCCAGCTCAGCACGTGATAGATGGGGATGCAGCACAGAAATGTCTCCCCGTGGGTGACGCACAAGGAATCGGAGGAGCGCAGCTGCATACCTTCCAAGTACAGGGCGCGGTGGGAGTAGAGCACGCCCTTGGGTGCACCGGTGGTGCCGGTGGAGTAGCACAGTGCGGCGGCGGTGTGCTCATCCAGAACCGGCCAGTCATACACGGTGGAGCGCCCATCCAGCAGTTGTTCATAGCTATATACCTCGACGCTGCCCGGCAGAGCGGTGCTGGGCTTGTCGACGCCCGTGAACACCACCGCACGCACGCAGTCCGCGCCTTCTAGAACCTGGGCCAGTTGCTCGGCGAGGCGACAATCCGCGACGATGACGCGGACCTCAGCGTGGTTGATGATGTGCCGGATCTGATCATTCATGAGCTGCTTGTTGAGCGGGGTAAATACTGCCCCCTTGCAAGCGGTGCCAAAAAGCACTTCGAGGTGTTCGGCGCAGTTCCACATTAGGGAGCCCACACGTTCATCGCCAGTGATGCCGAGCGTGTCATGCAGGGCGTGGGCGAAGGCAGCGGCGCGCGCGCCGATATCGGCGAAGGTGGTTTCTTCGCGTTCATTGCCGGGATTGGCGCTGTGCCACGTAACCACCTGGGTTTGGCCGTGGACAGTGGAACCGTACTCCAGGATGCGAGTGAGGGACAGCGGGATATCCTGCATTGTGGAGAGCATGCGCACTACTTTAGCCGTGTCAGTGTGAGCGCGGTGGAAGGATGCGGTATAGTTGTCGGCGACTGGCGGGGAAGGCCTTCCCCGCACCTCCGAGCTCCCTCTACGGCGCACACACCTGTGGTGAAAACTCATGGCAGTCCAACGGTGTGCGCGACGGTGAGAGGGGAGAGACACGCTCGCAGTCGCCTTCTTAAAATATCTCCCCGCGATTGACCCGCGGCCGCTTCCTTGAGAACTTTTCAGGAGTTTTGCAAGGAGTTCTTCATGTTCCGTACCGCAGGGCCGGAGAGGGGGGAGAGCCAAAGAAAACCACCGCCCACGGGGATCGCGGTCGCGTGAACTCGCTGGTGGCGGTGGACCATCTCAATTACACACTGGCTTCCAACGCCCATTCGGAGCGGCACCGCGCACAGTGCAGGTGCAGCACAAGAAACAGCGCGCGTTGGTGAAGCGACGAAAGGATATCCGTGAGCGATACGGACAAGACCGCAGCACAGGATCTCGCATCCCTGAAGCTGCCGGAATTGCGCAAGCTGGCTGCGGAGCGCGGACTTCGCGGCGTCTCCGGACTGCGCAAGGGGGACCTCATCACTGCACTGACCACCGGCCAGGTTCCGGCACGCGGCGCAAAGGCTGCTGCCGAGGGCGAGGCTAAGGACGCACAGCCGCGTCGCGCTGCCCGCAAGGCCTCGCGCCCCGCCGGTGCTGCTGACCAGGCCTCCGAGCAGCCGGAGCAGGACAAGAAGAAACAGGACCAGCCACAGCAGGAATCCGAGAACTCCCAGAAGGGTGAGGACGGTGCTCAGGAGTCCGAGCACAAGGACGGCCACGACGAGCAGCGCTACGAGTCCCGCTCTCAGGCCCGCCGTGCGCGCCGCAACCGTGCGCGCCGTCAGGAGCGCGAGGCCCGCGGAGAGTCCAAGGGCAACGGGAATGACAATGGTGCCGAGGACAACAACGGCAAGTCCGAGGACAGCCAGTCCCGTGGCGGAAAGAACTCCGACAACGGTGACCACGGCAACGGTGGCAACGGTCATAACGGCGGCAATAACGGCGGTGGCCAGAACAACAACCGCCGCGATAACCACCGCAACGATGATGACAACAACGGCGGCGGAGGCCGCCGCAACCGCCGTAACCGTCGCAACCGCCGCGGGCGTGACCGCGATGGCGGCGGCAACGGTGGCAATGACCTGCAGATCCGCGAGGGCGATGAAGTGCAGGTAGTCGGCGGCATCCTCGAGGTCGTGGACAACAACGTGGCCTTCCTGCGCACCACCGGCTACCGCGCGGCGAGCTCCGATGTCTTTGTCAACAACAACCTCGTGCGCCGCCTTGGCCTGCGCTCAGGCGACGCCCTGACCGGCAAGGTCAAAGTTTCCGGCCCGACCCACACCCACGGCAACGGCCGCAACCGCCGCAAGTACAACCAGCTGGTGGAGGTCGACACCGTCAACGGCTTGGATCCGTCCACCGCGAAGGAGCGCCCGGACTTCGCCAAGCTCACCCCGCTGTACCCGAACCAGCGCCTGCGCTTGGAGACGGACCCGAAGATCCTCACTACTCGCGTCATCGACCTCATCATGCCGATTGGTAAGGGCCAGCGCGCGCTCATCGTCTCCCCGCCGAAGGCCGGTAAGACGACGATCCTGCAGAACATCGCCAACGCCATCGCCACGAATAACCCGGAGTGTTACCTCATGGTGGTCCTCGTGGACGAGCGCCCCGAAGAGGTCACGGACATGCAGCGCAGCGTCAACGGTGAGGTCATTGCCTCCACCTTCGACCGCCCTCCGTCAGAGCACACCTCGGTAGCAGAGCTGGCTATCGAGCGCGCCAAGCGCTTGGTGGAGCAGGGCAAGGACGTCGTCGTTCTGCTCGACTCCATCACCCGCCTAGGCCGTGCGTACAACAACTCCTCCCCGGCGTCGGGCCGCATCCTGTCCGGTGGTGTGGACTCCAACGCCCTGTACCCGCCGAAGCGCTTCTTGGGCGCTGCCCGCAACATCGAAAACGGCGGCTCGCTGACCATCATCGCCACCGCGATGGTGGAGACCGGATCCACCGGTGACACTGTCATCTTCGAGGAGTTCAAGGGCACCGGCAACGCCGAGCTCAAGCTCGACCGCGCTATCTCCGAGCGCCGCATCTTCCCGGCCGTGGACGTCAACCCCTCCGGTACCCGCAAGGACGAGCTCCTGCTCGTTCCGGAGGAGGCACGCATCATGACCAAGCTGCGCCGCATCCTCTCCGGCTTGGACTCCTTCGCCGCCATTGACCTGCTCATCAAGCAGCTCAAGAAGACCCGCTCTAATGGCGAGTTCCTCATGCAGGTCGCTTCGTCCGCGCCCATGGCGGCAGACACGGACGAGGAGGACTACAAGTAATGTCTAACCAGGTTTCCCTCGTTGATGACATCATCTCCGAGTACCAAGGCATCGAAATGCAGATGGCTGACCCAGACGTAGCCGGGGATCAGTCGCAATTCCGCAAGCTGTCCAAGCGCTACGCTGAGCTGCGCCCCATCGTCGCCGTCAACGAAGAGCTGGTGCAGGCCCGCCAGGATTTGGCCGACGCCAAGGAGATGGCCTACGAGGATCACGAGTTCCAGTCTGAGGTTGACCGCCTCGAGCCGCTCGTCGTGCAGCTGGAGGAGCAACTTGCGGACCTCCTAGCCCCGCGCGATGAGCATGACTCCGAGGACATCATCATGGAGATCAAGGCCGGTGCTGGTGGCGAAGAGGCAGCGCTCTTCGCCGGTGACTTGGCCCGCATGTACGAGCGCTTCGCCGACAAGGCAGGCTTCCAGTGGGAGGTCCTGGGCCTCAACGAGTCTGACCTTGGCGGAGTGAAGGATATGTCCATCTCCTTCAAGTCCAAGACCCCCTCGCGCGATGGCGCGTGGAGCGTGTTCAAGTTTGAAGGCGGCGTCCACCGTGTACAGCGCGTGCCGGTGACCGAGTCCCAGGGCCGCATCCAGACCTCTGCTGCTGGTGTGCTGGTCTACCCGGAGCCGGAGGAGATCGACTCCGTCAATATCGATGACAAGGACATCCGTGTCGACGTTTACCGTTCCTCCGGTAAGGGTGGTCAGGGCGTGAACACCACTGACTCCGCTGTGCGTATTACCCACCTGCCCACTGGCCTGGTGGTGACCTGTCAGAAGGAGCGCTCGCAGATTCAGAACAAGGCGCGTGCCCTGCAGGTGCTGCAGGCTCGCCTGGACCAGATGGAGCGCGAGGCCCGCGAGGCCGAGGCCGGCGAGCAGCGCGCCTCCCAGGTGCGCACCATGGACCGCTCCGAGCGCATCCGCACCTATAACTGGCCGGAGAACCGCATCACCGATCACCGCATTGGTTACAAGGCCAATAATCTTGACTCCGTGCTCGACGGCGATATGCAGGATCTCATCGAAGCTCTGCAAGCCCAGGAGCGCGCGGAGCGCCTTGAGGCCGAAGGCTAGAAGGCTAAGGCACGGTTAGATACGGTGACTTTTCACACCTATAAGGAGGCGCTTCGTGATGCCACGGAGCGCCTTCGCGCTGCCGGGGTACCCTCACCCGAGTGGGATGCGCGCCTGTTGGCTGCCCACCTCATTCACTGCGGCCACATGGATATCCCGCTAAACGAAGCTCCGATCCCCGGCTTTGACGTGGCATATGGGGCGTTGGTGGGGCGTCGTGAAGCGCGCGAGCCCCTCCAGCACATCCTAGGAGCGGCGTGGTTTGGCCCCCTCGAACTCGAGGTCGGCCCCGGTGTGTTCATCCCGCGCCCAGAGACGGAGGTGCTCGCCGACTGGGGAGTTAAGTTTCTGAAGAAACTTAACTCATGGGAGACGAAGAAACTTAACTCGTGGGAGACGAAGAAACTTAACTCATGGGAGACGAAGACTAACGCGCACCCTCCCCGCGTCGTGGATTTGTGCGCCGGATCCGGTGCACTGGCGTTGTACGTCGCCCACTACGTGCCGCAGGCCGAGGTGTGGGCAGTGGAGCTTGCCGACGCCGCCTTGGCCTACACCCGCCGCAACGTTGCACGTCATGACCGTGATGTGCAGCTGATCCAGGGCGACGTGACGGATCCATATGTGCTTTCGGAGCTGCACGGCACCGTCGACCTCGTGCTGACCAACCCGCCCTATGTCCCCGAGACCCCGGACCTGGATCCGGAGGTCTACCAAGACCCCTACGAGGCGGTGTTTGGGGGAGCAGACGGCATGGAGACCATCACAGCGATGATTCCGACCATCGCCGCACTGCTTCGCCCCGGCGGAAAGGTGGGCATTGAACACGATGATGACACGTCTGAACAGGTGCAAGAAGCCCTGCGTGCGGATGGCGGGTTCACGCACATCGAGGTACTTAAGGATCTGACTGGCACCGCCCGCTTTGTCACGGCCGAACGGGGAGTACAGTAGATTGGTCGAAGATTGGTCGACAAGCCGATAGGAACGGAATTAAAGGAGAGACCAATGCAGGGACAGATTTATAACTGTGCGGACGCGGCAGAACGCGAAGAAGGAATGGCCCTTGCCGTCAAGGCAGCCAAGTCAGGGCGGCTCGTCGTCATGCCCACCGATACGCTCTACGGGTTGGGCTGCGACGCCTTCGATAATGACGCCGTTGCGAGCCTGCTGGCCACCAAGCACCGCGGCCCCGACATGCCGGTGCCGGTGCTCGTGGGATCCTGGGACACCGTAAAAGGCCTTGTCGCCACTTTGGATGACACCGCACAAACGCTTATCGAGGCCTTCTGGCCGGGTGGTTTGTCCATCGTGGTCCCGCAAGCGCCTTCGCTTCCGTGGAACCTGGGCGATACCCGCGGCACGGTGATGCTGCGCATGCCCCTGCACCCCATTGCAATCGAGCTCCTCCGCGAGGTCGGCCCGATGGCGGTGTCCTCAGCGAATATCTCTGGACAGACTCCGCCGACCACTGCGATTGCTGCCAAGCAGCAGCTGGGTAAGGCCGTCACGGTCTACCTCGACGGGGGAGAAGCTGAGGTGGGCAAGCCCTCCACCATCATTGATCTGTCCGGCTCACACCCGTATCTGCTGCGCGAAGGTGCTTTGAGCGCCGAGCAGATCGGCGAGGTCATCGGAGTGTCTGCAGAGTCCCTGCGTACACGCCCGGGCTCCCAATCCTCTTAAGGAGACATCAGTGGCTGGAACCGGAGTGCCGCTGCGTGAGCTGGCGTTGGTGATCTTCGTCGCCGCGGCGTTTACCTACCTCACCACCGGACTGGTGCGCACCTTTCTGGTGCGCAGTGGCCAGGTGGCGGAGATCCGCCTGCGCGATAGTCACTCCCAGCCCACCCCGCAGCTTGGCGGAGTGGCGATGTTTACGGGGTTTGCCGCCGCAGTGTACCTCGCCGGCCAGCTTCCAGCCTTGACTCGCGGGTTTATGCCCGTCACGCCAGAGATGAACGCTGTGCTCTGGTCCGCTGCCGCCATCGTGGTTGTCGGTGTGGTGGATGACCTGTTGGAACTGAGTGCTTTGGTCAAACTCATCGGGCAGCTCGTTGCCGCAGCCATTATGAGCGGATTGGGCTTGACCTGGACGCTTCTCTTTCTGCCTTTTGGTGATGGAACCACGGTCATTCTGGACCAGGTCCAGGGAACACTCTTGACCACATTCTTTACCGTACTGCTCATTAATGCCATCAACTTCGTCGACGGCCTCGACGGCTTGGCGGCTGGGCTGGGCATGATTGCCGGCGGGGCCATCCTGGTCTTCTCCTTGACTGTTCTGCATGACCAAGGCGGTACCGTATCGGCCTATCCGCCGGCGATTATCGCGGCGGCACTTGTTGGTGTGTGTGCCGGATTCCTTCCGCATAATTTTGAGCCCTCCCGCATTTTCATGGGGGATAGCGGAGCGATGCTGATTGGTTTGTTGCTCGCCGCGGCGTCGACCTCAGCCTCCGGCAAGATCAACATGTCCCTCTACGGCACCGTGGACATCGTGGCGCTGATGTCACCCGTCATCGTCGTCGTTGCCGCGGTCTTTATTCCAGTCCTGGACCTTGTCTGGGCGGTCATTCGGCGTGTTTCGCAGGGGCGCTCGCCCTTCGCTGCCGATAAGGCGCATATCCACCACCGGCTGCTGTCTCTGGGGCATACGCACCGCCGCACCGTGCTGGTGCTCTATCTGTGGGTCTCCGCGGTGGCTTTCGGGGCGGTTTCCTTCTCCATCGTTCCAGCCCCTGTCGCGGTGGTGCTCGCTGTTTTTGCGCTCCTCGTAGCCTTTGGCGTGACCTTGATTCCGCTGCGCCAGGGCAAGATTGGACGCCGGCCGCGCTCGACTAGCGTGGTGCTGGAAACGGATCCCTCCTGAGGTAGGGTATGGGGCTGTGACTGATTCAACGACTTCCGAAGAGCTATCGCCCTATGACGATCATCGTCGTCCCCTTAAGCGCGCCCTGCGCCTCGGAGCCATTGGCCTCGTCGTAGTGACCATCGCATCCCTGGCCCTCTGGGGTGGCGTTCGTGGGTTGCCCGGCATCTGGGGAGTGCTCGTCGGCGCTGCTATCGGAGGCGGCTTCGTGCTCTTTACCGCAGCTTCGGTGCTCCTTACCGCGCGGACTACTCCCTCGACCACGATGGCTGTGGTTCTCGGCGGCTGGTTGCTCAAGGTGGTCATCCTCATCATGGTGCTGTTGCTGATTAAGGACTTGGACTTCTATGACACGATGGCGCTGTTTGTGACTGTGTTGCTAGCGCTGGCGGTGACGCTGGGAACCGAGGTCTGGGGTGTGATTACTTCCAACGTGACCTACGTGTCCTAGCGTGCCTCGATCTCCATCACAGGCCACTGCTTCCGGTGACCCCGGGAGGGTGGCTTTTTGTGTAGTAAGACACGTCTTTCAACCTGCTCATTACCCCCGTCAAGGTGGGAAAACGTGGGTATGTGACCAAATACACTCAGCAGGGTTTTGGCAGAATGCGGGCCTTTTATGAGGCTTTCTGGTGCTGGGCTGTGGCTTTAGGTCCGCAACGGTGCCCCCACGTGCGAAAACTTGAGGGCGAACTGATAGCATTCTCTTCGGGTTACCGCGGGTTAGCGTCATGCTATCCCGAAAAAGTACGGTTTATCCTTGCCCTGTTTACGCTGATGTGCGACGGAGTCCGTGGACAGGGCAAAGAGCTTGAGACGTCCATCGCACCACATAGCCTTCGACAAGCTGTGTGGCCCGAACACGGGAGAGAACGCTGAGCGTTACGACATTGGCCATGAAGGGTGAGTTTCACGCACCCGAACTGGATCCAGAATTTTTCCCGGGGCACGTAACCGATGATGGTGAAGTCGTCGATCTCTTGTTCGCCGATTTCGCCAACGGTTGGTTCGCTTTGGATCGCATCATGCTGGTTCGCCTGTTCATGGCGGCCATTCTGGTGCTCCTTTTTGTTGTCGCCTTTAGGAACCCGAAGCTGGTTCCTAAAGGATTGCAAAACGTAGCGGAGCATGCGATTGACTTCGTACGAATTCACATCGCAGAAGACATCTTGGGCCGTAAGGAAGGACGTCGATTCCTTCCGATCTTGGCCACGATCTTCTTCGGTGTTTTGTTCTGGAACGTAGCAACTATTGTTCCAGCTCTAAACATCTCTCCGAACGCTCGTATTGGTATGCCAATCGTGCTGGCAGCCGTCGCGTACATCGCCATGATCTACGCCGGTGCTAAGCGCTTTGGCTTCGGCAAGTTCATCAAGTCTTCGGTGGTTATTCCTAACCTGCCGCCGTTGCTGCACGTGCTTGTTGTGCCGATTGAGGCTTTCTCTACGTTTGTCATGCGTCCAGTCACGCTGGCTCTTCGTCTGATGGCGAACTTCCTGGCTGGCCACCTCATTTTGGTCCTGTTGTACTCGGCAACGAACTTCTTCTTCTTCCAGTTCAACGGCTGGACTGCCATGAGTGGCCTGACGCTGGTCGCAGCGGTTCTGTTCACGATTTACGAAATTATCGTCATTTTCCTGCAGGCATATATCTTTGCCCTGCTGACGGCGGTATACATCGAACTATCGCTGCATGCAGATTCGCACTAACAACAACGCGAACCTCGCGGTTAACTAAATACCCCAAAACCACCACATCCCCCGCGGACAAATCCGTGGGAAAACATTGAAAGGGAACGACTTTCATCATGAACGAAATCATTCTTGCTCAGGCCGCTGACGAGTCCACCCTCAAGGGTCTCGGTGCTATCGGCTACGGCATCGCAACCATCGGCCCGGGTCTGGGCATCGGTATCCTCGTCGGCAAGACCGTCGAGGGCATGGCTCGCCAGCCGGAGATGGCTGGTCAGCTGCGTACCACCATGTTCCTGGGTATCGCCTTCGTTGAGGCCCTCGCCCTGATTGGCCTCGTTGCAGGCTTCCTGTTCTAAAGAGCGCTTTACACAAAGTAAATCGAACTTTAAGAACGGAGCCCCATGAACAACGTCATTTACTACCTTGCAGCAGAGGGAAGTGAGCACCTGCCGCTGGAGAGCGGTAACTCCATCCTTCTGCCCAAGATGTACGACTTGGTCTGGTCCCTCATTCCGTTCGCCATCATCCTGCTTGTGTTCTGGAAGCTCGTTCTTCCGGCATACAACAAGATGCTGCAGGAGCGTGAAGACCGGATCGAAGGTGGCCTTAAGCGTGCGGAGGCTCAGCAGGCCGAAGCAAAGGCCGCCCTGGAAAAGTACAATGCTCAGCTCGCTGACGCTCGAGCAGAGGCTGCGGAGATTCGTGAGCAGGCGCGTGAGCGCGGCAAGCTGATCGAGGCAGAGGCTAAGGAAGCTGCAGAGGAAGAGTCTCGTCGCATCCTGACCGCCGGCGAGAAGCAGCTTGAAGCTTCCCGTGCACAGGTCGTGTCTGAGCTGCGTTCCGACATCGGGCAGAACTCCATCAACCTGGCAGAGAAGCTGCTCGGCGGCGAACTTTCGGACGCCACCAAGCAGTCCTCCACGATTGATAACTTCCTGTCCGAGCTCGACACTGTGGCACCGGCCGGAAAGTAGGCAACGATGAAGGCAGCTAGCCGCGAAGCACTCGCTACCACTGAGTCCAAGCTGGATGAGTTCCTCTCCAGCGACCGCTCGGTAGCGACTGCTACCCAGGCAGGCCAGGACCTCTTCGAGGTAGTCCGCGTCCTCGACGGCGACCGCGAACTGCGCGTCGCTCTGACCGACGACGCCGCCACCGCAGAGGAGCGCAAGTCCCTGGTCCAGACCCTTTTCGGCGGGAAGGTCACCCCGGTAGCACTCCAGGTGCTGCAGGAGGCCGCCGCCGCACAGTGGTCGAGCCCGCGTGATATCGCCCGTGGCCTCATCATCCTCGGCCGCCGCGCACTGCTGCGTGGCGCTGAGTTTGAGGGCAAGCTGGGCCAGGTAGAAGACGAGCTCTTCTCCCTGTCGCGCGTGCTTGACCGAGAAGGCGAACTGACCCAGCTGCTTTCAGACCGTACTGCTACGTCCGATCGTAAGGTCGGGCTGCTGGCAAGCGTGCTCTACGGCAAGGTCACGATGGTTACTGAGGCGCTCGCGCTGCAGGCCATTGGCCGCCCGGAGCAGAACCCGATTGATGATCTCGCCGGTTTGGCGGACACCGCAGCCAAGCTGCAGGGCCGTACCATCGCGCGCGTGACCACTGCGGGTGAGCTGAACGATAGCCAGCGGGCAGCACTCGCTGAAAAGCTGGGCAAAATTTATGGTCGTGCGATGTCCATCCACTCTGAGGTTGACACCAGCCTCCTCGGTGGTATGACCATCCGCGTCGGCGATGAAGTCATCGATGGCTCGACGGCAGGCAAGATCGCCCGCCTTCGCGCGCAGATGGCATAAGCCGAAACGACAGAAACGATTAAGTAATTGCTGGAAGATACTACCGAGAGCAGGAAGAACATGGCGGAGCTGACGATCTCCTCCGACGAGATCCGTAGCGCGATTGCGAACTACACCTCGAGCTACTCCGCGGAGGCCTCCCGTGAGGAGGTCGGCGTGGTCATTTCGGCAGCTGACGGTATTGCGCAGGTTTCGGGCCTGCCGTCCGTCATGGCGAATGAGCTGCTCGAGTTCCCGGGCGGCGTGATTGGCGTCGCACAGAACCTTGACACCAACTCCATCGGTGTCGTGGTCCTGGGCAACTTCGAGTCGCTGAAAGAAGGCGACGAGGTCAAGAGGACCGGCGAGGTTCTCTCCATCCCTGTGGGCGAGGAATTCCTCGGCCGCGTAATTAACCCCCTGGGCCAGCCGATTGACGGCATGGGCCCGATCACCGCTGAAGAGGACCGCGTCCTCGAGCTGCAGGCACCGTCCGTGCTGCAGCGTCAGCCGGTGGAAGAGCCGATGCAGACCGGCATCAAGGCTATTGACGCGATGACCCCGATTGGTCGCGGTCAGCGTCAGTTGATCATTGGTGACCGTAAGACGGGTAAGACGGCTGTCTGTATCGACACCATCCTGAACCAGAAGGCTAACTGGGAATCTGGCGACAAGAACAAGCAGGTTCGCTGCATCTACGTCGCCATCGGCCAGAAGGGCTCCACCATCGCTGGTGTGCGCCACACCCTGGAGCAGCACGGCGCTCTGGAGTACACCACCATCGTGGCTGCTCCGGCATCCGACGCCGCCGGCTTCAAGTGGCTGGCACCGTTCTCCGGTGCCGCTCTGGGTCAGCACTGGATGTACCAGGGCAACCACGTCCTGATCATTTACGATGATCTGACCAAGCAGGCTGAGGCCTACCGTGCGATTTCCCTTCTGCTGCGCCGTCCGCCGGGCCGCGAGGCTTACCCGGGCGACGTCTTCTACCTCCACTCCCGTCTGCTGGAGCGTGCTGCAAAGCTCTCCGACGACATGGGTGCAGGTTCCATGACCGCACTGCCGATCATTGAGACCAAGGCGAACGACGTCTCCGCCTTCATTCCGACCAACGTTATTTCTATTACCGACGGCCAGGTCTTCCTGGAGTCCGACCTGTTCAACCAGGGCGTCCGTCCGGCAATTAACGTCGGTGTGTCCGTCTCCCGTGTTGGTGGTGCTGCACAGACCAAGGGTATGAAGAAGGTTGCCGGTAACCTGCGTCTTGAGCTGGCTGCCTACCGTGACCTGCAGGCCTTCGCGGCCTTCGCATCCGACCTGGATCCGGCCTCCAAGGCTCAGCTGGAGCGCGGTGAGCGCCTCGTCGAGCTGCTCAAGCAGGCCGAGTCCTCCCCGCAGCCTGTCGAGTACCAGATGGTATCCATCTTCCTCGCAGACCAGGGCATCTTCGACGTCGTTCCCGTCGAGGACGTACGCCGCTTCGAGAAGGAGCTGCACGATCACCTCAACTCTGCAACCCCGCAGGTGTTCGAGCAGATCCAGGGCGGCACCGCTCTGACCGACGAGTCCAAGGATGCACTTGTTGCAGCAGCTAAGGACTTCACTCCGTCCTTCCGCACCACCGAGGGCCACAACCTCGGCACCGAGGCGCCGGTTGACCCGCTCGCCGCGGATGACGTGAACAAGACCGAGCTCAACGTCTCCCGCAAGACGGCCAAATAGAGTTTCGCACGCTCTAAGAATTAACCGTCTAGAAAAAGAAGGGAGGAGCGAACACCATGGCTAATCTTCGTGAACTGCGTGACCGTATCCGGTCCGTCAATTCCACCAAGAAGATCACCAAGGCACAGGAGCTCATTGCTACCTCGCGCATTACCAAGGCTCAGGCCAGGGTAGAAGCGGCGCAGCCTTATGCACGTGAACTGTCCAGCGTGCTCAACAAGCTGGCGGCGCACACGTCCCTGGATCACCCGATGCTCCGGGAACGCGAAGATGCCAAGGTAGCCGCCATTCTCGTGGTCTCTTCTGACCGCGGTATGTGCGGTGGCTACAACAACAACATCTTCAAGAAGGCGGCCGAGCTGGAAGCCCTGCTGAAGAGCGAGGGTTTCGAGACCGTCCGCTACGTCACCGGTAATAAGGGCGTTGGCTTCTACAAGTTCCGTGAGGCCGAGGTCGCTGGCAGCTGGACTGGATTCTCGCAGGATCCGACCTGGGAAAAGACGCACGATGTGCGCCGCCACATTATCGACGGCTTCGTTGCCGGTTCGAATGGCCAGGCCAAGACCCGCGAGGGTATTCACGTGGAGGGCGAGACCGTTCGCGGTTTCGACCAAGTACACGTTGTGTACACCGAGTTCGAGTCCATGCTGACCCAGACCGCGCGTGTGCAGCAGCTGCTGCCGGTGGTACCGGTTATCGAGGAAGAGGACTACAATCTGGGTGAGTCCGCGCTTTCCGACGCCGAGCCGAATAATCAGATCACTCCTGATTACGACTTCGAGCCGGATGCGGACACCCTGATGGAAGCGTTGCTTCCGCAGTACGTTTCTCGCCTCCTGTTTGCGATGTTCTTGGAGTCCTCGGCCTCCGAGTCCGCCGCACGCCGTACCGCAATGAAGTCTGCAACCGACAACGCTACCGAGCTGGTCAAGGACCTCTCGCGCGTGGCCAACCAGGCTCGTCAGGCGCAGATTACCCAAGAAATCACAGAGATCGTCGGTGGCGCTGGGGCGCTCGCCGAAAGCGCAGAAAGTGACTAGATTATGACTACAGCTCTGCAAGAGCAGAACACACAGTCGTCGGCTACCGCCGGCCGTGTGGTGCGTGTCATCGGTCCGGTCGTCGACGTGGAGTTTCCGCGTGGCGGGCTGCCGGCACTGTACAACGCACTGACCGTCGAGGTGACCCTCGAGGCTGTTGCAAAGACCGTCACCCTTGAGGTCGCTCAGCACCTCGGTGACAACCTCGTCCGTGCCGTGTCCATGGCTCCGACCGACGGCCTTGTCCGCGGTGCCGCAGTGACCGACACCGGCAAGCCGATTTCCGTCCCGGTGGGCGATGTGGTCAAGGGCCACGTCTTCAACGCCCTCGGTGACTGCCTTGACCAGCCGGGTCTGGGCCGCGACGGCGAGCAGTGGGGTATCCACCGCGAGCCGCCGGCATTCGACCAGTTGGAGGGTAAGACCGAGATCCTGGAGACCGGCATTAAGGTTATCGACCTGCTGACCCCGTACGTCAAGGGCGGCAAGATCGGCCTGTTCGGTGGTGCAGGTGTGGGTAAGACCGTTCTTATCCAGGAGATGATTACTCGTATCGCACGCGAGTTCTCCGGTACCTCCGTCTTCGCCGGCGTCGGCGAGCGCACCCGTGAGGGCACCGACCTCTTCCTCGAGATGGAAGAGATGGGCGTTCTCCAGGACACCGCGCTTGTCTTCGGCCAGATGGACGAGCCGCCAGGAGTCCGTATGCGCGTGGCTCTGTCCGGTCTGACCATGGCGGAGTACTTCCGCGATGTGCAGAACCAGGACGTGCTGCTGTTCATCGACAACATCTTCCGTTTCACCCAGGCCGGTTCTGAGGTCTCGACCCTGCTGGGCCGCATGCCTTCCGCCGTGGGTTACCAGCCGACTCTGGCTGATGAGATGGGTGTGCTGCAGGAGCGTATTACCTCTACCAAGGGTAAGTCCATTACCTCCCTGCAGGCCGTGTACGTGCCGGCCGATGACTACACCGACCCGGCTCCGGCGACCACCTTCGCCCACCTCGATGCCACTACCGAGTTGGACCGTGGTATTGCTTCGAAGGGTATTTACCCGGCAGTGAACCCGCTGACCTCTACCTCTCGCATTCTGGAGCCGTCCATCGTGGGCGAGCGCCACTACGAGGTGGCACAGCGTGTCATCGGTATTCTGCAGAAGAACAAGGAGCTCCAGGACATCATCGCCATCCTTGGTATGGACGAGCTGTCTGAGGAAGACAAGATCACCGTTCAGCGTGCTCGTCGTATCGAGCGCTTCCTGGGCCAGAACTTCTTCGTCGCAGAGAAGTTCACCGGCCTGCCGGGTTCCTACGTGCCGCTGGCCGATACCATCGACGCTTTCGAGCGCATCTGCAACGGCGAATTCGACCACTACCCGGAGCAGGCTTTCAACGGCCTGGGTGGCTTGGACGACGTCGAGGCTGCGTACAAGAAGCTGACCGAGAAGAAGTAGGGAGAGGCACATGGCTGACATCACCGCCGAATTGGTTTCGGTTGAGCGCCTGCTGTGGACCGGAAAGGCCACCATGGTGACGGCTGAGACCACCGAGGGTGAGATCGGCGTGCTTCCTGGACATGAGCCCATGGTTGGTCAGTTGATCGACAATGGTGTTGTGACCATCCACCCGGTGGACGGCGATCGTCTCGTCGCTGCCGTCCAGGGTGGCTTCCTCTCCGTGTCCGAGAACAAGATCACCGTCCTCGCTGATTGGTCCATCTGGGCCTCTGAGGTCGATGAAGCACAGGCACAGGAAGACCTGAAGTCTGAGCGCGAGCTGACGAGGTCTCGTGGCGACGCCGCGTTGCGCGCCGCCCGCCGCCTCAACAGCTAACGGATGAGCGGAGAGGGAAACGACGGGCAGCAATGACCGCCCTTCCCACTCTCACTTAGGAACCCCACAACCTCGATAAGAGGGGGTGGGGTTCTTTCGTGTTCTTGGGTAAGGACTAGCGTTGCTTCCGTCAACGGCGGTACAATCAATCCATCGTTTCGTACTCGCTGTGAAGGACATCATTCCATGAATTCTCAGGTGCTTCAGGGGCTAACAATTCTTTTAGGTCTGTGTGCACTGGTCGTTCTGGTTTTCCTCATCCTAGCGGCGGTGCGCTTTTTCACCGTGCGCTCCCGCGGCACGAGCATCCTTTTGCGCCAACTACCGTCGAAGGACTCTCATTCTTGGCGTCATGGTCTCGTGCGCTATGACGGCGAGTATATGGACTACTTCAAGCTCCGCTCCGTCATGCCGCGCGCCAACAAGCGCTTCAATCGCCTCGACATCGAATTGGGCAAGACTCGCCCGATGGATGGTGACGAGGCTTCTTTTATGCCCTCGGATCACCAAATCATCCAGCTTCGCATCGATGGTAGGGACTATGAGATTGCCTCGGATGCGCAGGGCATCATGGCCCTGAATGCGTGGGTCGAATCAGCCCCTTCGAAGCGCCAAGAAAAGTTGGACTATCACCAGATGCGCCAGCGAGCTACCCGTTTACCTAAGAAGTAGCGCTCAACGATAGGGTAGAGGACATGCGTCTTGTCATCGCCCAATGCTCCGTAGACTACGTCGGCCGCCTCGACGCCCACCTTCCGATGGCGGATCGGCTCATCCTTATCAAGGCCGATGGTTCGGTGTCCATCCATGCGGATGACCGCGCCTACAAGCCTTTGAACTGGATGACACCACCATGCACCTTTGAAGAGTCGGCGATTGAGGATATCGATGGCGAAGACACAGGAGAAAAGCTGTGGCTGGTGGAGAACCCGAAGGGTGAGCAGCTACGCATCACCATTGCTGAGATCCACCAGGAGATCACTATGGAGCTGGGGGAAGATCCCGGCCTAGTCAAGGATGGCGTGGAAGCGCACCTGCAGGAGCTCTTGGCCGAGCATATTGAAACGTTGGGAGAGAAGTACTCGCTAGTGCGTCGCGAGTACCCCACGGCTATCGGGCCGGTGGACATCATGGCCAAGAATGCCAAGAACGAGTTTGTCGCCGTTGAGGTCAAGCGCCGCGGGGGCATTGATGGAGTCGAGCAGCTTTCGCGCTACCTCGAGTTGCTGAATCGCGATGACCTGCTAGCACCCGTGCATGGCGTCTTCGCCGCGCAGGAAATCAAGCCCCAAGCACGGACCTTGGCGGAGGACCGCGGCATCCGTTGCGTCGTCCTGGATTACCAGGAGCTGCGCGGCATCGAATCCAACGAGCTGCGGTTGTTCTAGTGCCACGCCGCAATCGTAGAATCCGCGAAGAGCCGCGTTCATTGCCCCGCGATGGACGTGCTTTCCTCGGATCGCAGACTGTACCCGGGCCGCGGTGGACTAATGGAGAGCCTTTCGTTATGCGGCACGTCGGCAGCGCGGCTGCTCAGAAGTACTACGTGTGCCCGGGTTGCAATCAGAACATCCCTCCCGGGGTGGCGCATATCGTGGCGTGGCCACGGGATACCGGTGGGCGCGGTGAGGACCGCCGCCACTGGCACCGGCACTGCTGGGACCGGCGGTAGGATAGCGGGCATGATTGTTGCCTTTTCCGTAGCCCCCACTGTTGTGGGTGATGAAAGCGCTGAAATGTCCGAGGCCGTGGCCGAAGCCGTGCGTGTTGTCCGGGCCTCCGGCCTGCCTAATGAGACCAACTCCATGTTCACCATCATTGAAGGTGAGTGGGACGAGGTCTTCGCGGTCATCAAGGAGGCCACCGATGCCGTACGCGCCGTGTCGCCGCGCACGAGCTTGGTGATTAAGGCCGATATCCGCGAAGGCGTGAGCGGGCAGATAACCCAAAAAGTAGATTCCGTTAACCGTTACCTGGAGGAGAACAAGTGACTGGACCGTACGTAGGGGGAGCCCTCGACCTGGGTGCTATCAAGCAGCAGGCAGAGGCCAAGGCGAAAGCACAGGAACAGGGCACTACTGGTGCCTCGGCAGGTGTGCGGCCCTTCTTTGAGGTCACCGAGCAGAACTTCGAAAATGATCTGGTGCGCCGCTCTGCGGAGGTACCCGTCATCGCCCTGATCGGCTCGCCGCGCTCGCCTGCCTCTGAGCAGCTCAAAAAGGACTTCGAGGAGATGGCCGCCGCCGGTGGGCTGAAGTTCATCGTGGGCTACATCAATGCCGATGTCGTGCCCCAGGTGGCGCAGGTCTTCGGCGTGCAGAATCTGCCTACCACCGTCGCCATCGCCGCCGGCCAGCCCGTCACCAACTTTGAGGGCGGGCAGCCACGTGAGAACTTGGAGCAGTGGGTTGCGGCGATCGTCGACAAGCTCGGCCCCCAGCTCAAGGGCTTGCCTGACCAAGATGTGGCGGGGGAGACCCCCGAGGAAGAAGCAGCGGATCCGCGCCTGAGCCTGGCTGAGGACGCACTCAACCGCGGCGATTTCGATTCCGCTATTGCTACCTACGAGGAGATCCTGGCTGCCGAGCCAGACAACGTGGAGATTAAGCAGGCCCGCGACACCACGCTATTACTCAAGCGCCTGGACCCGGCTAACCGCAGCGAGGATCCTATCGCTGCGGCGGATGCTGCCCCGGAGGACGTGTCCAAGCAGCTCGATGCCGCCGACGCGGAGGTGGTTGCCGGTGCTCCCGACCGCGCCTTCGAGCGCCTCATCGAGGCCATGAAGCGTACCGCCGGGGATGAGAAAGAACAGCTTAAGACCCGACTCTTGGAGCTTTTTGGGCTCTTTGATTCCGGTGATTCGCGCGTGCTCGCCGCACGCACGAAGCTGGCCAGCGCGTTGTACTAAGGAGGGCGTCGTAATAGGGCCCAGCTTGTGCTGGGCCCTAGAGCGGCCTTTCCGGACGATCGCGGGCTGAACCCTCAGGATGGCTCAGATGAGTCCTCTCCTGAGGTTCTTTTTGTGTTCAAGCAATTATGTGAAGCACCTCATGTTAAATTCCTTCTAGTGTTATGTAACACAATAATTGGTCGACTCTTTCAGGAGGACTCTCATGCGCAAGCTCCTCGGCGTCATCGGCGCCGCCTCTCTCGCTTTTACCCTGACCGCCTGCGGAAGCGATAGCTCCGATAGCGCCGGTGGTTCCAACTATGTCCGAGTTCTGGGCACCGAGCCGCAGCAGGGCCTGATCCCCGCAATGACGAATGAGAACGGCGGCGGACGCATCGTCGACATGCTGTATTCCGGGTTGGTGTACTACGACGCCGAGGGTAACGTGCACAACGAGATGGCGGAGTCCATCGACAAGGAAGGGGAGAAGACCTACAAGGTCACGCTCAAGCCCGACCTGAAATTTTCCGACGGTTCTGCCGTAACTGCGGATACCTTCGTCGATACGTGGAATTACGCGGTGGCCAACGAACAGCTCAACGAGAGCTTTTTCTCCTCCATCAAGGGCTACGGGGAAGGCGTCAAGGAGATGGAGGGCCTTAAGGTCATCGATGAGCGCACCTTCACTATCGAGCTCACCCAGCCGGAGAGCGACTTTCCGAGCCGCTTGGGCTACAACGCTTACTTCCCAGTCCCCGCAGCCGCACTGGAGGACCCGCAGGGCTTTGGCGAATCCCCAGTGTCGAACGGTCCCTACAAGATCAAGGAATGGAATCACAACCAGAACCTGATCATCGAGCCGAACCCAGAGTACAAGGGTGACCGTGCCGCGCAGAACGACGGCATCGAGTTCACCTTCTACGCTGATTCCAGCGCGGCCTACATGGACCTGTTGGCGAATAACCTCGATGTCCTCGAAGCCATCCCGTCCTCTGCCTTCGGAAGCTATGAACAGGACTTGGGGGACCGCCAAGAAACCAAGCCTGCTGCCACCTACCTGGAGATGTCCATCCACATGGAGACCCCGCACTTTAGTGGGGAAGAAGGCGCGCTGCGCCGCAAGGCAATCTCGATGGCTATCAACCGCGAGGAAATCGCGGAGACCATCTTCCACGGCACCCGCACACCGGCCCGCGAGTTCACCTCCCCGGTCCTGAATGGCTACAACGACAGCCTGCCCGGTTCGGAGAACCTGGACTATAACCCGGAGGAGGCGAAGAAGCTCTGGGCGGAGGCCGATAAGAAGTACGGTGCTTTTGAAGGCTCGTTCCCCATTAACTACAACACCGACGGCGACAACAAAGATTGGGCCGATGCCGTAGCCAACAACATCAGCAACACGCTGGGAATTCAAGCCGTGGGGAACCCCTACCCGGACTTCAAGTCCTTCCGCGATGCCTACCGCAGCGAGCGTATGGACGGTGCCTACCGCACGGCGTGGTTCGCCGACTATCCCTCCATGGGCAACTTCCTCGGGCCAAACTTCACCACGGGTGTAGCTTCCAACGACTCGAAGTACTCCAACCCGGAATTCGATGAGCTGATCGTGAAGGCCAACGGCGCCGCAAATGAGGAGGAAGCCGCGAAGCTCTACAACCAGGCGCAAGAGCTTCTGCTGCGTGACCTTCCTTCGATCCCGCTGTTCTACCCGAACGTGGTCGGCGGGTGGTCGGAGAACGTCCAGGACGTGACCTTCAACTGGAAGTCCCTGCCGGTGTATTACGCGGTGAAGAAGAACTAGCGCTCTGGTCTCCTACTGGCACACCGCAACACGATTACAGTAGGGTGGCATGACCTCCGTACTATTTCTTTGCAATACCAACCGCGGCAAGTCTCAGATGGCGGCTGCCCTAGCTAAGAAGCATGCGCCCGATTGGGAGATTCATTCTGCAGGAGTAAAGACCACTGAACAGCATCGTGCGCAGGGCGTTAATGCTGAGGCGCAGGCCTCTCTGGCAAAGGTCGGCGCCGACACGGCAGGTACGCCGACCTTGATTGATTCCGACCTCGCATCGTCGGTCGACCACGTCATCATCGTCGGTGATGCCGACTATGACGGAGTGGCTGAGCGTTGGGAGATCGAGGACCCGTCCGTACGCGGCCTAGAGGGAGATGAGCGAATGGATGCGCTTCGCGATGACATCGATGCTCGCGTACGAGCTTTCCTTGATGTTCACGCGCAGGACTGAAAACTAAAACTGCCCGAGTTGCCAAAGTTCCCCGCCGAGATTCAAGATCTGGCCAGAACTTTGGCAACTGGGGCAGTTGTGTCTCTCAGGCCTTGCTTGCGACGAGCGTGAGCACGCGCCGAGCCAGGCTCGGCGCTAGGCCGCGCAGCTTAGCCACGGAAGGCGTACCACTGCACCGAGTTGGCCGGCAGGTGCAGCTGTACGTGGTTGCCTTCGGAGCGCACGCGGTGGGCAAGGTCGTTGCCAGCACCCTGGTAGACGGCGTCGTCGGTGTTGATGACTAGCTCCCATTCGCCGTCGCGCGGCACCCAGAGGTCATAGTTTGGCACCGAGCTGCCGGAGAGGTTGCACACCGCCAACACTGCGGAGCCATCCTTTCCGTAGCGCACGTAGCCGAGCATGTTGTTGTTCGAGTCATCAGCCTTGACCCACTGGAAGCCGTCCTGGGTAAAGTCCTGTGTCCAGAGTGCCGGGTGCTGCATGTACACCGCGTTGAGGTCGCGCACTAGGCGCTTAATGCCGTGGTGCCACTCGTTGCCCCAGCCTTCCAAGTTGGACCAGTCCACGGAGTGGCCTTCGGCCCACTCGGTGGTCTGGCCAAACTCCTGGCCCATGAACATCAGCTGCTTGCCCGGGTGGGAGAACATGTAGCCATACAGCGCACGCAGGCCCGCGGCCTTGTTCCAGTCATCGCCCGGCATGCGCTCCCACAGGGAGCCCTTGCCATGGACTACTTCGTCGTGGCTAAACGGCAACACATAGCGCTCCGAGTAGGCGTAGACCATGGAGAAGGTGAGCTCACCGTGGTGGTACCGGCGGTGAATCGGCTCGTGCTTGAAGTACTCCAGGGTGTCGTTCATCCAGCCCATGTTCCACTTCAGGCTAAAGCCCAAACCGCCTTCATGCGTCGGAGCGGTCACGCCTGGCCAGGAGGTGGATTCTTCGGCGATGGTCAGCACACCCGGGTGGGTGCGGTTCAGGGTGGCGTTGGTCTCCTGAAGGAATTGGACGGCCTCAAGATTTTCGCGCCCGCCGTGGATGTTGGGCAGCCACTCCTCGCGGGAGTAGTCCAAATAGAGCATGGAGGCTACGGCGTCGACGCGCAGGCCGTCGATGTGGAACTCCTCCGCCCAGTAGAGGGCATTGGCTACTAGGAAGTTGCGCACCTCGTTGCGCCCGAAGTCGAAGACATAAGTTCCCCAGTCAGCCTGCTCGCCGCGGCGCGGATCCGGGTGCTCGTAGAGTGCCTGGCCATCAAACCGGCCCAGCGCCCACTCATCCTTGGGGAAGTGAGCTGGTACCCAGTCGACGAAGACGCCGATGCCTGCCTTGTGCAGATCGTTGATGAGGGCGCGCAGCTCGTCCGGTGTGCCCCAGCGCGCGGTAGGCGCGTAGTAGCCGGAGACCTGGTAGCCCCAGGAGCCGCCGAAGGGGTGCTCGGCCACGGGCAGCAGCTCCACGTGGGTAAAGCCGTGCTCCAGAAGGTAGGGGATCAGCTCTTCACGCAAGGTGTTGTAATCGGCGCCCACCTTCCAGGAACCCACGTGGAGCTCATAGACGCTCATCGGGACGTCGAGGTCCGCGTTCCGCTTGCTCATCCACTCCTCATCGCTCCACTCGAAGCTGGAGCGAGCCACCACGGAGGCGGTTTCCGGCGGGGCAATGGTGCGCTTGGCCAGGGGATCGGCCTTGTCAATGCGCGGGGAGTTCTTGCCGTGGACGGCAAACTTATAGCGCTCGCCTTCGCCCACTCCGGGGATGAAGACCTCCCAAATGCCCGTGGAACCGAGGCATCGCATGGGGTATTGGGTTGGGTTCCAGCCGCAGAAGTCACCGACCACGGCCACACCCTCCGCGTTGGGTGCCCATACGGCAAACGCCGTGCCTTCGACTACGCCCATGTCGGTGGTATAGCTCTTGAGGTTGGCACCGAGCACTTCCCACAAGCGTTCGTGGCGGCCCTCGCCGATGAGGTGCTGATCCAAGGTGCCCAGGGTGGGTAGGAAGTGGTAGCCGTCCGCTACTTCGGTAGCGGGCTGGCCCGGGTAGGTGATGCGCAGGCGGTAGTCGGCTTCTTCGGCGAGCGGGGCCTCCCAGATATCATCCCCAACCGCGCGCATAGCAATCGTGTCGGTTGCGGTGACGAGCTCGACGGCTTCGGCACCGGGGCGGCGAGTGCGGACGGTACCGTCGTGCCACCCATAGAAATCATGGGGCGCGTGGTGGCGGCAGTGGTTAAGGCGTTCGAGGTCTGAGGCCGGGATGTTCATACTGACCAAATTACCGAACAACGCCCGCTCGCGGGGCAGAAAAGAAACCCCGCGCTACCCGGAAAGGGGGACGGAATCAGCGCGGGGTGGTGAGGGTTTTAAAAGCCTAGGGGCGGTAGTCGTTCACACGGCGCCACGCTATGCGTTCCTGCAGGTCATGGTGGGCCGGCGGGAGGACGAAGATGTGGGCGACGTCACGCAGCGGCTCCAGGCGCACGAAGTTACGGTCGGACCACTCGTAGGCAGCTCCACTGATGGTGTCCTGCACCGTGAAGTGATCGCCCGGGTGGCGGCCCACGGCGGCAAGATCCAGGAAGATTGTGGCCTCCTGTGCATTGCGCGGATCCAGGTTGACCACCACGAGCACCACGTTGCCGGTGGTGGGATCAGCCTTGGAGTAGGCAATGATGGCCTCGTTATCGGTGTTGTGGAAGCGCAGCGTGCGCAGCTGCTGGAGGGCCGGGTTCTCGCGGCGGATGAGGTTGAGCAGGCGGATATAGGATTCCAGGGAGTCGCCAGACTTGACAGCGGCCTGAAAGTCGCGCGGGCGCAGCTCGTACTTTTCCGAGTCGAGGTATTCCTCGCTGCCCGGCTTGACTGCTTGGTGCTCGTAGAGTTCGAATCCGGAGTACACGCCCCACAGCGGGGAGAGCGTAGCGGCCAAAGTGGCGCGGATGGCGAACATGGCGCGCCCGCCGGTCTGCAGGGATTCGTGGAGGATATCCGGGGTATTGACAAAGAGGTTGGGGCGGCAGATATCGGCCTGCTCCACGTGCATTTGCGCGAACTCGGTGAGCTCGTGCTTGGAGGTCTGCCACGTGAAGTAGGTATAAGACTGCGTGAAGCCAGCCTTGGCCAATCCGAACAGGCGCGGGGCGCGGGTGAAGGCCTCGGAGAGGAAGATGACTTCTGGGTGGGTCACGTGCACCTTGGAAATCAGCCAATTCCAGAAATTGGCGGGCTTGGTGTGCGGGTTGTCCACGCGGAAGGTGGTGACACCGGCCTCCACCCAGATCATGACGATGCGGTAGATCTCCGCGTAGATGGCATCCGGGTCGTTATCGAAGTTGAGCGGGTAGATGTCCTGGTACTTCTTCGGCGGGTTCTCGGCGTAGGCAATGGTGCCATCGGCCAACACCGTGAAAAACTCTGGGTTGGTCTTGGCCCACGGGTGATCCGGGGAGGCCTGTAGGGCTAGGTCCAGTGCTACCTCCAGGCCCAAGTCGGTGGCCTTCTTGACCAGCTGCTTGAAGTCCTCCATGGTGCCCAGTTCCGGGTGCGTGGTGGAGTGGTCCTGAATGGCCCAGGGTGAACCCACATCACCGGGTTCAGCCACCACGGAGTTGTTGCGGCCCTTGCGGTGGACCTTGCCAATGGGGTGGATGGGCGGGAAGTAGACGGTATCGAAACCCATGGCGGCCACGCGCTCCAGTGCCTGCTCCGTGGTCTTAAACGTGCCGTGCACGGGGTTTCCCTCGTCATCCCAGCCGCCGGTGGAACGCGGGAAGAGCTCGTACCACGAGTTGTAGAGAGCTTCAGGACGCTCTACCAGGACCTCGTGGATGTCACCTTCCACCAGTAGGTGGCGCAGCGGGTGGTGGTGGAGGACGTCTGCGACCTGGTCAGACAGGGCGGTTCGCACGCGCTTATCGACGTCCACCGACTCATCCTTCAGCTCCTTCGCCGCCTGAAAGAGCAGCTCCGCCTTGTCACTCGGGCATTGGATTGCCGCTTCCTCGAAGAGCTCGGCACCGTGTAGAAGGTCGTTGCTGAGTTCTTGGGTGGATTGACCGGCCTCCATCTTCTTGACCACTGCGTTGCGCCAGGTGGACATCGGATCCGACCAGGCATCGATGCGGAAGAACCAACGCCCAGTGGTGGCTGGGCTAAATACGCCGTGGACTCGGTCTGGATTCTCCGGGTCCACCGTCATAGTAACGGCGGAGGTAGATGGGGATTCGGTGTTCCATACCGAGAGCGTTGCGGCGACGGCATCGTGGCCCTCGCGCCACACCAGCGCAGTGACAGGGATAACCTCTCCGACCACAGCCTTCGAGGCGGCATTACCGGAGAGGGAGGGGCGGACATCGTCGATACCAAGGCGTTGAGTCATGCCCATAGAATAATGCAGCTGTGTCAGTTTCACCGGGGAAGAAGGATTTCAGCCACAATGGTGGCTGTGAACACTCCAGAGCAATTGAGCCAGCAAGACCCTGAACTGATGGAAACCGACGAGGATTGGTTGATTGACTTCCGCGGCGTCGAGCTCCGGCGCGGTGGGCGCACACTGGTGGGGCCCATCGACTGGCAGGTGGAGCTCGATGAACGCTGGGTCATCATCGGCCCCAACGGCGCGGGCAAGACCTCCTTGGTCCGAATGGCTGCCGCCGAAGAGTTCCCGTCCGCTGGTGTGGCTTTCCTCATGGGTGAGCGCCTGGGCAAGACGGATATGCGCGATCTGCGCGCCGCCATCGGTATTTCCTCCGCCGCCGTCCAACACCGCATCCCGGATAGAGAACGCGTGGATGATCTCGTTGTGTCTGCCGGTTATGCGGTCCTCGGCCGCTGGCGTGAGGACTACCAAGACATGGACTTCTCCCGTGCCGATGACATCTTGGAACAAGTGGGTGCAGCGCACCTGGCAGAGCGGACCTGGGGCACGCTTTCTGAAGGCGAGAAGAAGCGCGTCATCCTCGCCCGCGCGCTGATGGCCAACCCGGAGCTGCTCATCCTGGATGAGCCTTCCGCCGGTATGGACTTGGGTGGCCGTGAGGACCTCGTGGGCTACTTGGGGGACCTAGCACTCGATGCGGATGCCCCGGCAATTGTCATGATTACCCACCACGTCGAGGAAATCCCTTATGGATTTACCCATGCGATGCTCCTAGATGAGGGTAAGGTCGTGGCCAAAGGACTCATTAACTCTGTCCTGACGTCGGAAAACCTCTCCAAGGCTTTCCACCAACCCATCCAGGTGGACCGCATTGGGGAGAGGTACTTCGCCCGACGAGTCCGCTAACCCCTAGCACATAACCCCTAGTACATAACCTCAGTACGCCTTCTCGACGTATACCTCTCGAATTCTGCTCCTAGCTTGCAGACACGGAAAGTTGCATGAGCCAGTCCATCCACGACAGCCTTGATGCCATCGACCCTGGCGAAACCACGGGCTTTAACGGGGCACGCCTGGCCGCTACTGTCCTCTTGTTACGCGATACCGCGGAGGGCTTGCGCGTGTGGATCCAAGAACGCGTGCACACCATGCGTAATTACCCCGGCCACGTTGTCTTTCCCGGCGGCGGTGTAGACCCGCGTGACTTCCCACCGCGTTCTTGGGACTCCGGCGAACTATGGGCGGGCAGCTCGGTGGTCTCCATGGCACGGCGCATGGGCGTAACCAAGTACAAGGCACACGCCCTTGTCTTCGCGGCCGCCCGGGAGCTTTTCGAGGAGGCCGGCACGCTGCTGGCCATCCGCGAGGACGGCTTGGTTTCCGACGCCTCTCGCTACCACCGTGAGCGCGAGCTGTTAGAAACCCACGAGATTTCCTTCACCGAGTTCCTTGAGCACAACGGCATGCGTGTCGACGCCGACATGCTCTTGCCTTGGTCCCGCTGGGCCGGGGAAGACAACAACCACTGGTTCGACACCTTCTTCTTCATCGGTGTACTACCCGAAGGCCAAGAACCCGATGGAGATACAGGCGAAGCCGACGACGCCGGCTGGTTCGACCCACAACTGGTCCTCGATGGCTGGCGCGCCGGGTTGGTGCGCCTAGCTATCCCGACGTGGGCGCAGCTCAAGCGTTTGACCTCCTACGCCACGGTCAAAGAGGTCTTAGATGATGCCTCCTTCTCCGACCTGCGTCCGATTATCGGCGACCCGCGCGATGATGAGCGCTACCGTGAATACTTCACCACTTTCCCTGTCGACCGCATTTAAGTCGGCCTCGCCCGGCATCAACCGATACAGAAGAAACCTGCATGAGCTACACCCTGGACGAAGTTGCCTTCCTACGCGAGAACGCCGCTACGATCGATGCCGCCGCAGCAGACCTGGAAGGGGCCAAGAAGGCGCACTTGCGGGACGTCGCCAAGCTGCAGGCCCAATTCGGTAATTATGGCCGCGCCGTAGCCGAGCTGATCCAGGCCCGCAGCTCCGGCAAGCTACCGGGGCAGTGGCTCATGGACCACGACTCCGCCCAACAGGCCACCCCACCCGCAGTGGCGGCTTATCGCGCGCACTTCCTTCAGGAACGCAACGTGGACTTCGTCCACGACCTCACCTGCTCCATCGGCACCGAAGGCCAGACCTATCGCCCCGGCGCTTATGTGGGCAGTGACCTCGACGCCTCGCGCGTGGCCATGGCGCACCACAACATTGAGCACCCAGTTTTTCGTGCCGATGCACTAACCACCACAACCACAGCCCAGGTCTGCATCGCCGACCCTGCGCGGCGACAGGGTGGCAACCGTATTACGCGCCTAGACCAACTCCTACCACCGCCAGCAGATCTGCTGGCCACCCACGGCGAGATGGCCATCAAGTGCGCCCCCGGCATTGATCATTCCGAATGGGAAGGCCTGGCTTGCGTGGTGAGCCTCGATGGCGGGGTGAAGGAAACCTGCCTGTATACCCCGGGCCTGGGAATGGGTAAGAGGGCAGTGGTCCTCAACACCACGCCCGAAGGAATACATACTGACGTCATCGAGGATGACCTCGACGAAAACGAACTACCTGAGGCTGGGCCCATGGGGCGCTTCCTCATCGACCCCGACGGCGCCATCGTGCGCGCCGGGCTGGTGCGCCACTACGCCGCGCGGGAAGGCTTGCATCAGCTGGACCCGCGCATTGCCTACCTCACCGGCGACCGCCTTCCGCAAGGCATGTCCGGATTTGAATTCATCGAGATGGTCCCCATGAAGAAGCTAAAAGCGGCCATGGCGGCCCACGACGTCGGCTCGCTGGAAATCCTGGTACGCGGGCAAGACGTGAACCCGGACCAGCTGCGTAAGAAGCTCAAGCTCAAAGGCTCCACTGCCAAGACACTCGTGGTCACGCGCATTGGAACGAAGGGAGTCGCGGTGTTGTGCGGACCGCGAGTAGTATCGACCGAAGGTAATTACGCACCCTAATAGTTTCAAAATTTACGGAAGGGGAAGTGCCCACATGCCAGTCATTGTGGCTCTGGTCAAGCACGTACCGGATACGTGGTCAACCAAGACCCTCGAGGCGGACCACACGTTGGACCGTACCTCGGTGGATAACGTCATCGATGAGGTCAACGAGTACTCCGTCGAGCAGGCACTGCGCTTGCGCGACGATAACGCCGACGCCGGCTATGAGGTCGTGGCGCTTACGATGGGCCCGGCCGCTGCCGATGAGGCTCTGCGCAAGGCGCTGGCCATGGGCGCGGACCACGCCGTGCACGTGACGGACGACGCCCTGGCCGGCGCCGACGCCCTGGCTACCGCCTGGGTTCTCAACGCCGCCATCAACAAGGTGGCTGAGAAGTTCGGCGAGGTCCAGGTCATCACCCTGGGCAACAACTCCTCGGATGCCTCTACTGGGCTTATCGCCGGCTTGCTAGCGGAGTACCGCCAGCTGACCGCGCTCACGGAGCTCAAGGCCGCCTCCCTGGCTGGTGCTACCGCCACCGGTACCCGCGAAGATGCCCACGGCCACTGGGAGCTATCCGCCAACCTGCCAGCCATCCTGTCCTTCACTGACAAGGCCGATAAGCCGCGCTTCCCGAACTTCAAGGGGCTAATGGCCGCCAAGAAGGCTGAGGTCACCACCCTCGCCGTGGCGGACCTGGGCATTGATGGCGTGCCGTCCACCACCACTGTGACCGCCTCCGCGCAGCGCCCGGCCCGCACCGCCGGTGAGGTCATCGTTGAAACTGATCCGACCGTGGCTGCCGCCAAGGTCGCGGACTTCCTGGCCGCCAAGAATCTCATCGAGGGTTAAGGAGAAAAGATATGTCTCACGTTTATGTCCTAGTTGAGCACGAAGCAGGCCAGCTCAGCCCCGTTACCGGCGAGCTCATCACCGCCGCCCGCGCGCTCGGCACCGTCTCCGCCGTCGTCGTGGCCAAGGATGCCGCCACCGCCGCCTCCTTCGACGCAGAGTTAGGCAACTTCGGTGCCGCTCAGGTGGTCCAAGCCACGGCTGCGGACTATGAGCAGCGCATCGTCACCCCGGAGGTTGACGCCCTTCATGCCTTGGCCGCCAATAACCCGGCGCCCATCGTGCTGGCCTCCACCCCGACTAACAATGAGATCGCCGGCCGCCTTGCTGCGCGCTTGGGCTCGGGTGCCTTGGTCAACGTCGACGGCATTAATGCCGATGGCTCCGCTCACCACACTATCTTCGGCGGTTCCTACGAGACTTCCTCTACGGCCACCGGTTCTGTGGTCTACACCCTGCGGCCGGGCTCCGTGGCCACTGAGCCGCAGCCGGTCACCGCAGCACCCGCGCCCTTCGAGCTGCCTGCCGCCACCGCGAAGGATGTCACCGTCACCTCCTTCACCCCGGCGGAGAAGACCGCTCGTCCGGAGCTGACCTCCGCCAAGGTCGTCGTGGCCGGCGGCCGCGGCGTGGGCGATAAGTTCGCCGACGTGGTGGAGCCGCTTGCCGACGCCCTCGGTGCCGCCGTCGGTGCCACCCGCGACGCTGTGGACGAGGGCTTCTACGATCCGGCCCACCAGATTGGCCAGACCGGTGCGACCGTCTCCCCGAAGCTCTACATCGGTCTCGGCATTTCCGGTGCCATCCAGCACACCTCCGGCATGCAGACCTCGGAGACCATCGTCGTGGTCAACCAGGACCAGGACGAGCCCTTCTTCCAGATCGCTGACCTCGGCGTGGTGGGTGACCTCCACGAGATCGCCCCGGCACTTGCCGCGGAGCTGACCAAGCGCAAGGAGGCTGGCAACTAATGCCGCTCTACCTCGATTACGCAGCCACCCAGCCCATGCGCCAGTGCGCTATCGACGCATGGACACAGGCAGCCAGTTCCCTCAACCCGGGCGCGTCCTATGCCTCCGGGCGCAAGGCACGCTCCGTGCTGGATGACGCCCGCGAGACCGTTGCCGAGCTGCTCGGCTGCGAACCTATCGAGGTCATCTTCACCTCCTCCGGCACGGAGGCGGACAACATCGCCATTCAGGGCCTCTTCCGTGCAGCACAGAACGCAGCGCGCAGCGGGAGCGCAGCAGATGAACCGTCGAAACGCATCGTTTCGACCCCCATCGAGCACCCTGCCGTGCTCGAAACCGTAGAGAAGCTCCACGCTGAGCACGGCGCCACTGTGGAGCTTCTCCCGGTTGATTCCACCGGCCACGTCAGCGTTTTAAGCGCCCTGGATACCCCGGCCGCGGTGGCCACCTGCATGTGGGCCAACAACGAGACTGGCGCCATCCAGCCGGTCGACGACATTATCCAGCGCGCCGCCGCGCAGAACACCCCAGTGCACATCGATGCCGTACAGGTCGCCGGCAAGCTGCCCATCAACTTCCATGAGCTGGGTGCCACCACATTGGCGGCCAGCGCCCACAAGTTCGGCGGGCCCCGCGGCATTGGCCTGCTGCTCGCACGCCGCACCCCGGCACCCCAACCCATCGCCTTCGGCGGCGGCCAAGAACGCGGCATTCGTCCCGGTACCGTGGACGTGGCCAGCGCCAGCGCACTCGCCGCAGCTCTGTGTGAATCCGTCGCGGAAATGGAGCAGGAGGATACCCGCCTGACTGCACTTCGCGACAAGCTCAAGGCCGGCATCGAGTCGAGCATCGACAACGTCATCATCAACTCCGCCGAGCCCACCTTGGCCTCTCACCTCCACGTGTCTTTCCCAGGCACGGACGGCGACAGCCTCATCATGCTTCTTGACGCCGCCGGCATCGAAGCCTCCGCCGGCTCCGCCTGCCACGCTGGTGTCAACCGCATGTCCCACGTGTTAGAAGCCATGGGCATCGACGAGAAACACGGCCGCGGCAGCCTGCGCTTCAGCCTGGGGCGCCTCACCACCGACGAGGACATTGACGCCGTGTTGGCAGAGCTTCCTGAAATCATCCGCCGAGCACGCTCGGTCTAGGACACAACAGGTCTGGGCCTAGGAAAAAACGATCACCAACCACGAAGCGAACAGGCACATTTCGCAATCTTCGACGTTGTGCCACGGAGTGAATAGGCCGTCAGGTTTCTTCCTCCTCGTCGATGGTTAATCCGGTACGAAAGCGTTGTCCGACGTCGCTACCGACCGCGATCTCTTGCGGAGGAATCCGGTGGACTCGTGGCCGTCGCCCTACAGCTTGGAGGGCATGGTCGCGGCGGGGCGTCGATAAGCATGCCTAAGTTGTACCCGACGCTCGGGCGACGTACTCCGATTCGACGCTGGTTGAAAACTACCTGTTGTGCTTTCACGCAACCCGTCTTATTCTGGGCGCAACGATTGGTTCAGACTCGCGGAGCCTAGTCAGCAATTACTGGAGATACTGATGACTTCCTCAATAACGTTGACCTCGTATGAAGGTGCTCAGTTCGCTTCACCATTTGGCGAAGGTACCGTTCGTTTCGGTGACAGTGCCGAGCAGGTGGTAGCGGTCCTTGGGGAACCGGAGAATCACCCGAGTGAAAGCCCCTTGTACTACTCCCAAGCAAATATTCAGGTTCACATCGGTGACAACGGTGTCGAGTTCATTGAGTTCGCAACCAACCCTGAAAAAGACGGTGTCACGGTGGAATGGGAAGGCCATAACCTTTCCCACATGAACGCGATCGAGTGCGCCGAGCTGTTGAAGAGGCTCAACGACGGGGCTCGGCTTGACGATGATCAAGCTCCAGAGTCTTATGCTTTCGAGAAACTGGGGCTTAGCGTATGGCAACCGTACGCGCTTGCCGATGCTCTCGAGGAACTCGAGGAAGAGCGAGCTGGGGGCGCCGAGGGTGACGAACTCGAGTACTTTGAAGAAGAAGCCAAGATGGCAGAGTGCTTTGACGCGATCGGCCTGGGTTCTCGCGACTACATGAACCAGTACTTCTAGGCTCGCCTTTCTCCAGATCCGCGCCCCGCTTCGTGGAGACGAGCGAGAGCGTAAGAAATTATTGCCTCACCCGACATCGAACATATGGTTCCAGTGCGGGAACCCGATCTTGCGCTCGAGCACCTCTTGTCACGCGTCAAGCGAAATGAGCGACCACACGTCGTCGGGGGTGAGCTCGAAAGAGTAGCGGTGGGGGCGTCGCCAAGCACTGCTCAAGTACTAGCAGTTGTAGCACGCGACAACGCAAGCCAGTGGCCCCTGCCTGGGAAGTGGGTGTGGTGGTGTCGGTGAGGGCACGTTGCGTAAGAAATGTGACAAACGAGTTGAATGTTGCGCGTGTTGCATCTGTGACTGATGTTGTTGAAACGGTAGTGTGGCGCGCATGAGCCATGCACGTCGCCTTGTTACCGCCGCCGTTACCGCAGTAGCGGCCGTGGCACTGTCCGTATCCACCGCCGTTGCTATCCCGTCCACCGCACCTTCTGGTGTGGATGTCTCCGGCAATAACCACATGTCCCTGCGTGGGATCGATTGGGACGCCGTGAAGTCCGACGGCCAGTCCTATGCCTTTGTCAAAGCCACCGAGGGCGTTGGGTTTGTTAACAACCACTTCGTACGCGATGCCAATGCTGCTGCAGCGGCTGGCTTGAAGGTCGGCGCTTACCACTACGCGCGCCCGGCTGGCGATGCCAAGCAGCAGGCAGCCAGCTTTGCCTCCCAAATCGCGCTGGTGCCGACGCAGACCCTGCCGCCGGTGCTCGACATCGAGGTTGATGAGGGCCTGAGTGCTGCGCAGCTTGAGGAGTGGATTGACACCTTCATGAAGGAGGTGAAGTCCCTGACCGGGCGCACGCCGATGCTGTACACCTACAAGTACTTCTGGATGGGCCAGATGGGCAACACCACTCGCTTCAGCGAGTACCCGCTGTGGCTGGCTGCCTACCAGGACACCGCACCGGATCCCGTCGGTGGCTGGGACAAGCTGGCCTTCTGGCAGCGCTCGGGTTCTGGTCGCGTGGCCGGTATTGAGACCGATGTCGACATGAACCTCTTCAACGGAACTGAAGCCCAGCTGCACTCTTTCTCCGGAGGCAACTACATTGACTTCGGTGGCATCTTGAATGACCTGGTTATCCCAGGCGTGGACCTTGGTGATGACGCCGGCGTGCTGATTGCCGGAATCCTGGCCCTAGCGGCGGGCGCGGTAGCCGTTCCTGCCGTAGCGGATGCTGCGAAGGATGCGGGCTTGGACGTGGATCCGACCGGGCTTATCAAGCAGGCGGAGAAGCTGCTCAACACTGGCGCTATTAGCACCGACGACCTCAAGGACATGTCCAATAACGACGCCAGCATCGGTGACTTGGCCATCTTCTTGGATAACGCACAGCACCTGCAGGACTTTGATGCCAACAACGTCAGCGAGCAGGACGTGGAGAATGTCAGCCGTGCCGCGCGCAGTGCTGGTCACGCCGCGGGTGTGGAGATCCCGGCATTTGATTCCAAGCAGGTGGCGGACCTGCTCAAGAGCCTCCGCTAAGTCTCTTTAGGGCTTGAGTGTCCTTAACTCTCCGCGTCGTCTAGGGCGTCGTGGCGTGGGCTCACGCCGGTAAAGAAGCGGCGGGTCCAAGACTCGTCGCGGAAGTGTGCGGGCACCGCACCGGAGAGTAACGGTTTAGCAAGGGCGGCGGCTTCGGGGGAGCCGTCGACTGGCAGCTCGGTGTCTGAGCCGATGAGGATGATGTTGCCGTAGCGCCGGCCTTTAAGCATGGGAGGATCGGCGATAACCGCGACGTGTGCGAAGACTTCTGCCATCCCTGCCAGCTCCGCCTTTGCGCCCTGGAGATCGGAGTGGTCACCGCAGTTGGCCACGTAGAGGCCACCGGGGCATAGCGTTGCATGGGTGTGTTGGAAAAATTCAACGGTGGTCAGTGGCTTCGGCGTCGTATCACCGGCGAAGACGTCTCGGATGATGACGTCGAAGCGGTTCGGCGGGAAGCCCTCAGTGACTGCGCGTGCCTCGCCGGCACGGATTTTCACGCGGGGTGCTGCCGGGATATCGGCCAGCTCACGGACGAGCTCGGTAAGCTTCGCGTCGAGTTCGACCACAGTGTTGTGGGAATCCGGCCACAGGTCAGCGAAGTAGCGTGGTAGCGAGCAACCACCGCCGCCTAGGTGGAGTAGGCGTTTGCCGGGTGCGAGATTCTCTACCGCGGCGGCGATCCAGCGCATGTACTCGAATTCCAGGGTGCGTGGCTCATCGGGGATGAGGTGTGAGGAGGGCACGCCGTTGACGTTGAGGATGAATGCGCCGTCGCGGAAAGGATCCGGCTCGATGACGAGCTCGCCAGTGGATATCTCATAGGTTCCCGCGATGGAGTTGGTGGTGTTGCGCTTTCTGCCCATAGTGCCTCTTAGCTTAGGGAATAGGCTGCGTGGTTCGCGTGTTGGGGTATGAGGTACACCGCGACTAGCCTTGGTGGACAACAAAGCAACGAGAAGGGGAGAGCATGCGAGTATTGGTAGCCATGTCCGGCGGCGTCGATTCCTCGGTGGCTGCAGCACGCGCAGTGGAAGCAGGCCATGACGTCATTGGCGTGCACTTGGCCCTGCACAAGGATGCGCAACAGACCCGTGAGAAGGCACGCGGATGCTGCTCCCTAGAGGATTCCGCCGACGCCCGCCGCATCTGCGATAAACTCGGCATTCCCTTCTATGTATGGGACTTCTCCGAGGAGTTCAAGGAAGCCGTCATCGGGGATTTCGTGGACTCCTATGCCCGCGGTGAGACCCCGAATCCGTGCTTGCGCTGTAATGAGAAGATCAAGTTCGCAGCCTTGCTGCGCAAGGGCATGGCGCTGGGCTTCGATGCAGTCGCCACAGGTCACTACGCCACCATCGACTCTGATGGCTACATGCGCCGCTCCCTGGATGAGAACAAGGACCAGTCCTATGTGCTGGGTGTCATCACCAAGGAGGAGCTGGACCACTGTTTCTTCCCGATTGGCGATACCCCGAAGCCGCAGATCCGCGAGGAGGCCAAGCGCCATGGATTCTCCACGGCGTCCAAGCCTGATTCTTATGACATTTGTTTCATCCCGGACGGCAATACCCAGGCCTTCCTGGGCCGTTCCATCGGGCTGCGTCCGGGAATGATCGTGGATACCGAGGGCAATGAGCTCAAGGAACACGATGGCGCGTGGAACTACACCATCGGCCAGCGCAAGGGCCTAGACATCAAGACGCCGACTGCCGACGGCTCCCCGCGCTACGTCACCGATATCGACGCGGCCACCGGTACCGTCACCGTGGGATCGCGCGCCGACTTGGCCGTGACCCGCATTGAGGCCGATCGCCTAAAGTATCTGCACCCGGCGATGGACGGTGATTTCGACTGCGAGGTACAGGTACGTGCCCACGGCTCCGTCGTTGCCTGCCGCGCCCACGTGGACCGCGAGGCTGACCGCATGACGCTCGAGCTTAACGAGCCACTCTCCGGTGTAGCCCGCGGCCAGGCCGCGGTGCTCTACTTGCCGAGCCCGGATGAGCTGGGTGATATTGTGCTCGGCTCTGGCACGATTTGCGGGACTGAGTAGCTTTAGCGAAGCACGCAGTCAGCGATGAGTCGGTCGAGTGCCCGAATATCGACTTTGGGTCCGATGTTGATTTTGAAGTGGCCAGCCCGTGTCCAGAGCTCCAGTTCAGCATTTACGTCTAGGAGCTTTCCGGCATTCTCCGTCGACCACATGTTAATGGAGGAATAAGGGAGCGAATAGATTTCGACTTTCTTTCCAGTGAGACCTTGAGAATCTCGGATAATTAATCGGTGGCTAGTGAAGACCGCTGCGTCTCGGACAGTTTTGAAGGCGCAGATGGGCTTTTCGTTGGCAGCGAGAATTGACGGAATGTCACTCGGAATCTCGCAAGGAGAATAGAAGGTCCAGCCAGAAAACTGTTCAAGTGCCACGGGAGTATCCTTTACTATCTGCGACTTAGTGGTTTGTGAATTGCATTATAGATGCCGCAGCACTGTCTTTGATTCGGTATTAAAAGAAAAAGAATTCGGAAGGAGATGAGATGACGGGATTCGCTCTTGGCCCCATGCCCGGCACGTCCATGGCGGAGGCCGCGGACATCATCATGGGGGAGACCGAACTTCCTGCCATCCCGCAGCTGCCCGAGCGTGGGCTGGGGTCGGATGCGGTGGGCCGCACGGCCAGCATGCTGGAGGCTATCTCCATCGACCGCGGCCCGCGCTCGTGGCGCATGACGGCGCGCCCGCAGCTGCTGACCCGCCGCACGTGGGACCGCTTGGAGCGTGACCTCGACGAGGTCCAAGAGGTCTGGGGCGAGAGCGTGCCGCACGTCAAGGTGCAAGCACTTGGCCCCTGGTCGCTTGCGGCGAGTATCGAGCTTTCCGATGGCCACCGCGTCCTCACAGACCGCAGCGCCTTTAACGAGCTTGCCGACGCCCTCCGCCACGGCCTTCACGCCCACGCTCAGGACGTCGCTAGTCGCTTCCACGGGGAGGTCGTCGTCCAGCTCGACGAGCCCCTGCTTGCCGATATCATCGCCGGCCGCGTCCCCGGCACCACAGATTTCGATACCATCCCGGCGGTCCCGGATGAGGTCGCGCTCGATCTCCTGCAGTCCTTCGACGCAGATTACCTGCACGCCCCGCCGCTGTGGTCGATAGCACCTGCTGCCAAAACTTTGCTCACGACTTTCCGCGGCCTAGACACCCCGCGTCACCTCGACGGCCTGGGTGAGCACTTGAGTGCGGGTCACTGCATCGGTCTGGGCATCGAAGGCTCCGATGCCCGCGCGGAGGCCATCACGCTGGCCCGTCACCTTGACCGCATCGGCATGCCACGCGAGCTGCTCATCGATCATTTCGACGTCTACCCAGTCAAGGCCTCCGCTCGTTCACTGCGCTCGGTAACCGAGACCGCCGGCATCCTCACCCGCGATGCTGGTGACCTTTAGCTCACCCTCTAATCAACCCGCCCCAGGCTATCCGTCGCGGTGAAATAAGACTCCATATACGGGATGACGAACTGGAGTTGGCCATGGGCGGTGGGTTCGATGAGGTCGGCGTCGATAAGCCGCTGGCGCGTGGCCGACAGTGAGCGCACCGTCCGGTCCTGGTGCGCGGCGATGTTCTTGATTTCTGCCGTACCGTCCTCCATGACCGCGCTCATCGCTTCGAGGAAGAGACGCTGCGCCGGCGGAAGCTTCAGGGTAGCGGGCTGGTGGACCTGGGCGCCCAGCACTGAGATAGCCTCGGCCGACACTGCTGCGACGTCACTCACCTCGATACTGCTTCCACCATCACGCTGCGCCTTCCCCCAAGCCAGTGAGCCCACCAGCTGCACCATGTAGGGGTAGCCGCGCGACAGCCTCACCGCTGCCGCAACCGCATCATCGGTGAACTCGAGCCCGGACTGTGAGGCGGTTTCGGTGAAGGCCACCTCGGCGTTTGCGGGGGAGAGCGGGCCCAGAACGAACTTCTGCGCGCGGCGCAGGAAGGTTACACCAGGCAGGTCTAGCAGGCGGTTGACTCCCTGTGGAAGTCCTGCGGCGACAATGGCGACGTCGAGCTCATCGCGCACTAGGTCTTGATATGTCACGGCGAGGGAGGTGAGATCCTCCGCGTCGGCGTCCTGTACCTCGTCGATGGTCAGCAGCACGCCAGTGCCTTTGAGCATGCCTAAAAGCTCGCGCAGGCGAGTGTTCAACGTGGGTTTGTAGGCTTCCTCAGTGTTGTGCTGGATGCCAATGGTTGCCACACCACCAATGCCGACGCGGTTGACCTTGTGCTTGTCCGCCGGGGCCAGCTTGTCCATGATGCGCGGGATGGTGGTGTCAACGAGCTCGTCAACCATGGAGCTGCGTCCCGAGGCTCGCAGGGTAATCCACCCGCGGCTCGAGGCGATATCTTCTATCTCGTTGAGCAGGACCGTCTTGCCGATACCGCGGGCGCCGCTAATGATGAGCGAGCGGCCCGGGCTACCCGGCTGGGAGTCAAGCGCAGCTCGGAAGGTATCGAGGACTGCTGTGCGGCCGACCCAGAACAGTGGTGGAACGCCGAAGGTGGGTCGGAAGGGATTCTCGTGCGGGGACATAGCCTCATCTTAGAGCATTGGGAGATTTGGGAGACTTTTAAGAATGTGGAGATTTGGGAGACTTTTATGAGGACGTCGACTAGGGAGACCAATAATCTCCCTAGTCCTCTATGCGTCTCGTCCGGCGCGGATTGCGGCGACGACGTCGAAGTCTCCCTTCATATCGATAGGTGCACGACGGGAGAGTTCGGCCGCCTTTGCTTCGATGGACTTTCTGTTGGCAGTGGATGGGGATGACGCGGCGATAGTGAGGATGTTGCGCACGTAGTCTTCGAAGGAAACACCAGCGGTAGCGGCGCGGTGCTGAAGAGTTGCGATGGTTGTACTGTCTACGTCTTGGATTTCAACGGTGCAGGTAGGAGAGGAGCTCATAGTGCTATCGTACGGGAGCTTCTTGACCAGCGTCTGTGCCGCTAGAAGGCTGCAAGGCCTGCCAAGCTACCGCGCCGATGTGCAGCGAGCAGGCTGCCACAAGAGCGTACCACCAGCCAAAATACACTGAGGTGTGCCACGACATGGCGTAGCCGATGAAGAGTATGGCGAGAATCGTAATCGCCGCGGTGACGAGGTGATTTGCCGTGGAAAGGGGTTTTCGCAGAGCCTTCCATGCGGCCCAGAGCTCCGAAGCGGTGATGACGGCGAGCGCTACGGTGAGGAACATGCTTACTCCTTAAGATGCGAGCTCGTCGAATAGAGCTTGGGCGAGGTCTTCGGTGCCGGCGAGGGAATCGTTGTTGGCGAAGGCGGCGCGCTTGGTCTCTGGTTCGATGATGAGCATGGTGGAGTAACCGTAGGTGCCGCCGTTGTGCCAGTACCCAGCATTGTCCTTGCTGGGAGGCTGCCAGCCGTAGTCGGTATCGCCGTTGTCCATAAACCACTCGGCGAACTTGGCCATGTCACTCGCCGTGGAGCGGATCGCTCCCGCGGGTGCGGAACCTTCCATCTCCCAGGGCTCGGCGTGGCGGCCGGTATTGGTAAGTCCCCGTGGGGCGTCGTCAGGCACAGAGCCCGGCGTCATGAGATAGGTTTCGGTCATGCCGGCTGGCTCAAAGATGCGTTCTTTGAGCATCTGCTCATAGGGCTGCCCGGCGGCGGTCTCTACAATATGACCCAAGAGCCCGTAGCCAAGGTTGGAATAGGATTCTTCGCCGCGGTCCTTTAGCTCGGCCTTCGTGGCAGCGTCCACGATGTCCTCTACGGTCTCACCTTCATAGGGATTCGAACCGGTGATCGTTGAAGCGAAAAAGCTGAGGACGTTCGCTTTGGCGACGGCGGGTAGTCCAGAGGTGTGGTCGAGCAGCTCCCTTACGGTGACGTCAGCGACGGGCGCATCGCCGACATTGAGGACCTCGCCCACAGTGGTGTCAGTTCTCAGCTTTCCCTCTTCGACGAGCTGGTGGGCCAGTTCGCCGGTGAACATCTTGGTCACGGAGCCGATTTCGACCTCCGTGTGCTCGTCGCTGCCCAGCCCTGCAAAGGTGACCTTGCCGTCCTGGAGGGTAAAAGCGGTGATGTTGTGGAAGCCGGACTCTGAGTGCTCTTCCAACTGGGCAGCTAAGGCTTCGTCGCCAGTTTTGTCTTTTGCCAGAGCAATTCTTTGCGGCCCCGTGATGAGCAGGATGGCTGCAACGGCAATGGCAGCGATGACGGCTAGGGAAATTCTACGCATTAGTGGTCCTCGCTTGCAGTGATGATGGTCAGCAGGGGGATAACTCGGGCGGGGCGGATGGCATATTCGCCACCGGACTTTGTGGTCCAACTGGCATGGGTCAGTGCGCTCAAGTGGTGATAGGCGGTGCCTGTGGAGGAGACGATGTCCTCTTCGACGAGCTCAGCGGCTGTCGCGGGCGCGGCGAGGAGGCGGCGCAGGATTTCACCGCGGACCGGATGTGCGAGCGCGGATAGGCGCTCGAGGTTTTCTGTCCAATCCTCGTCAGTGATGAAGTTGGTGGGGCGCTGCCATTGATAGGCATAGGTGCGCTTGCCGACGTTTATGTTGCCGCCAAAGATGACGGAGCCGTCGGGAAGCTGCTCGTTGGGTGCGAGGGCGTCGACCAGCCAGTAGGCCGAGCTTTCTCCAGTGGCGGATGCGGGGTCGGCGTCAGTGGGTGTGGTGCGCCCCTCAAGCGCGGCGACGCGCGTTTCAAGTTCGGCGAGGCGTGCTTCGACTGTCGTTTTCATGTTTTCTAGAATTCCAGAACTCTAGAAAACTGGCAAGGGGGCAGGCTTAAGAAATCATCGGCCATGCGGTGGAGACATCGGAGGCATCGCGCCCGCGGCCTTCCAGATACTTCTTGAAGGATTCGCGGTCCTTGTACCACTCGACGGCCTGGTATTCCATGAGCTCGTTGGTATCCATCTGTGCTAGCTCGGGGAAGTGCTGGCGCACCTGCTTCCAGGCCACGCGGGCGGCCGCCAAAGCGTCGGCAGTCGCCTCATGCGCGTTGCTCAACTCCACGCCGTAGTGGGCGGAGACCTCTTCCAAGGTGCGCTTTCCCTTGCGCCACTTGTCCTTAACACGATCGATGACGAAAGGATCGAACACCGGACCGTTGACCGTGAAGTCCCCGGTCAGCGCGCGTAGCACGGATAGGTCGTAGGCGGCGTTGTAGACAATGAGCGTGAGCCCCTCCTCCCAGGCCTGATAGATGGAATCGACCGTTTCCTTGAGCACCTCCTCGTGCGGGCGACCCTCCGCGCGGGCCTTCTCGGTAGTGATTCCGTGGATCTTGGCGGCTTCCTCGGGGATTTCCACGCCGGGGTCAGCGAGCATTTCCCGCTTGTCCACTTCGCGCCCGTCGATACGCACCAGGGCGGAGGTGACGATACGGGCTTCTTTGGGCTTTACGGAGGTGGTCTCAAGGTCGAAGGAGAGCATGCGGGTGGCGTCGAAGTTCATGGACAACACTCTAGCGCCCGGCTCGGACATGCACTGTGGAAGTACTGCAGAATGACGGACGAACCTTTGCAGAATGACCATCCGCAGGTCACAGGCATGTCCGGCAGTCCCGCTACACTAGTGACTCGTGAGTGATGCAGTAGATATCCAACGCGAATGGTCCGAGCTTGCCCAGGAAGTGCGCAAGCACCGCGAGTTGTACTACAACGGTGACCCGTCGATTCCGGATGCGGACTTTGACGCGCTCTTCCAGCGTTTGTTAGCGCTGGAGGCAGAGCACCCGGAGCTGCAGACTCCGGATTCGCCTACCCAGCAGGTAGGTGCTGCTCCGGAAGGTGCTGTAGATATCGAGCACCTGGAGCGCCTGTACAGCTTGGACAACGTCTTCAGTGCGGATGAGCTGCAGGACTGGCTGGACCGCACGCCGGCTGAGGCTTATTTGACCGAGCTGAAGATTGATGGCCTGTCCATTGACTTGGTCTACCGCGACGGCAAGCTTGCCACGGCCGCCACGCGTGGTGATGGTCGTGTGGGAGAGGACATTACTGCCAATGCGCGCGTTATCCCGGACATTCCGCACGAGCTCACTGGCACGGATGAGTATCCGGTTCCCTCCCTGGTGGAGATCCGCGGCGAGGTGTACATGCGCCCGGATGAGTTCGAGGAGATCAACGCAGCGCGACGTGAGGACGGCAAGCCCACTTTTGCCAACCCCCGCAACGCGGCGGCAGGTGGGCTGCGCATGAAGGACCCGGAGGACGTCAAGAAGCGTCGGCTCCACATGGTTTGCCACGGCATTGGCGCACGCGAGGGTTTCCAGCCCACTTCGCAGCACGATGCCTACAAGGCCCTGGAGTCTTGGGGATTCCCGGTCTCTCCTTATACCCAGCGCGTGACCACCGCCACGGAGGTTCAAGAGCGGGTGAGGTACTGGGAGGAGCACCGCCACGATGCCTACTTTGAGATGGATGGGCTCGTCATCAAGGTCGATGACCTGGCCAGCCAGCGCGCGTTGGGCGCGACCTCCCGCGCGCCTCGCTGGGCTATTGCCTACAAGTACCCGCCGGAAGAGGTCACCACCAAGCTCCTCAACATCGAGGTAGGTGTAGGGCGCACAGGGCGCGTGACGCCTTTCGCCATTATGGAACCGGTCTTCGTTTCTGGTTCGACGGTGTCCATGGCAACCTTGCACAACCAATTCGAGGTCAAGAACAAGAACGTCCTTATCGGCGATACCATCATCATCCGCAAGGCCGGAGAGATCATCCCCGAGGTCCTCGGCCCCGTTTTGGATAAACGTGATGGCAGCGAGACCGAGTGGGTCTTCCCGGAGAATTGCCCTGCCTGCGGTACGAAGCTGGCGCCACAGAAAGAAGGCGACCAAGACTGGCGCTGCCCGAATACACGCAGCTGCCCCGCGCAACTGGCAGCGCGCCTAGAGTACTTGGCCTCCCGCAAGGCGCTCGACATTGGCGAGCTGGGGGAGAAGGCGGCCGCAGATCTGATTTCCTCCGGAGTGCTCAAGGATGAGGCGGACCTCTTCGATCTTGATGAAGAAGCACTCCTCAAGTCCTCGGTTTATACTACCCAGAAGGGTGCGCTCAATGCCTCCGGTAAGAAGCTGCTGGAGAACCTCAAGACGGCCCGTCAGGCTGAATTCTGGCGAGTGCTGGTAGCGCTGTCTATCCGCCACGTTGGCCCCATCGCGGCGCGTGCGCTAGCCACCCGCTTTGGTTCCATGGAGACGCTGCGCGCGGCCTCGGTGGAGGAGCTAGCGGATACCGATGGTGTGGGCAGCATCATCGCGGAATCCTTCAAGCAGTGGTTCGAGGTGGAATGGCACGACAATATCGTGCAGAAGTGGGCCGCTGCTGGGGTCACGATGGAGGAAGAAGCCAGCGACAAGCCGGCGCAGACACTTGAAGGCATCACCGTCGTGGTGACCGGAACCTTGGAGAACTTCACCCGCGATTCCGCCAAGGAGGCCATCATCACCCGTGGTGGAAAAGCATCCGGCTCTGTATCGAAGAAAACGAATTACGTCGTAGTTGGAGAGAATGCTGGCTCGAAGGAACAGAAGGCCCGCGATCTGGGGCTGACCATCTTGGATGAGGAGGGCTTTAACCGGCTTCTTGAAACGGGCGAGGCATGAAGCTAGCCGCTTTCGACTTAGACGGCACCATCTACTTTGACGGGCATATGCCCGACGAGGTACCGGAGGCGATTGCCCGGTGGCGTGCTGCGGGCAACCTCGCCGTTGTGGCCACCGGTAAGTCGCCGCACTCGGCGCGGCGTGCTCTTGAGCCCTTTGGCGTCGAATTCGACTATTACCTGCTCTGCAACGGCACCCTCATCATGAATAGTTCCTATGAGCTGCTCTATGAAAGCCATGTGCCGCCCGGGGTAGTCCGCGCTGTGTATGAGCGGGTTCGTGATATCCCGAAGCTCGACCTGTATTGCACGCGCCTGGAAGGTCCGGACGGGCACCTCGTCCGCAACGTGGCCGGGGTGCACAACCCCATCATCAGCGAGCCTGTACCGGTCGCGCCCGAGCGCATCGAGGAAGAAGTCTTCCCTCTCGTCGCCGCCTGGACGCCGGACGATCCAAGCCTGCAGAAAGAGATCGCGCAATGGGTTACTGAGCGCTTTCCCGTCGGCACCGCGATGAACCGCAACTTCTTCGACATCACTCCACCTGGCCACGACAAGGGCTGTGCCTTGACCTGGCTGCTACGTCACTTGGGAGTCAAGCGTTCCGAGATTGAGCTGATCACCTTAGGCGACGGACATAATGACCTGCCCATGCACGCGCTTGCCGATATCTCCCTTACCTTCCCCTGGGCGCAACCCGAAATCCAAGAGGCGTGCACCGCGGTGGTGGACTCGGCCGTGAAAGGCCTAATAGACTACGGCTCATGAAGATTGCGGCTTTGGACATGGATGGCACTGTTTACGTCAACGAAGACATAACTGAGGCAGTAAAGGAAGCCATCGCCGCATGGCGGGCCGCTGGCAACCTCGCTATCTCTGCGACGGGCAAGTCCATTGCCAACGCCCGGAACACACTCGAGCCATTCGGGGTGGAGTTGGATTATCACGTGCTCTACAACGGCACCGTCATCACGGACGGCGATTTCTCCATCCTGCACGAGGAGCACTTGCCTAGTGATGTCGTCCAAGCCGTCATCGACCGTTTCACTGGGCTGCCATTAAATATCTACCTGACGGGCTTGACTGGGGCTGACCAAGTGGCGTGGGACGGCCTGGCTGGCCGTGAATCTTCGATGGTGGCGAATACGGAAGTGGTGGATCTGGGGGACGTCGCCAAGCGCAGCACCGTTCTCATGTCCCTGTGGATTCCGGGCGACGCCGAGCTACGCCGCGAAGTCGACGAGTGGGTGCGTGCGAATTGCGATGTTGAGTCCTCGTTCAACTGCGATTTCTACGACATCATGCCACCCGGACACAACAAGGGCGAGGGCTTGACACGACTGCTTGGTCACCTCGGCCACGAAGAGGCTGAACTCTACACCTTCGGCGATAGCTTCAACGATCTCTCGATGCATTCCATCGCCACCGAGTCCTTCACGTTCCCGGGAACACACATCACCGACGAGGTAGACCACGTGGTTCCTGACGTCGCCGCGGGCCTCAGCATATTGCTCGACCGCTAGGTCGAACTAGGTGAGGAAGGCGCCCAGGATGGCGCCCAAGTCACCCAGGTGCTCGACCTCGGAAGCGAGATAATCGGGCCCGCCAACGCGGCCCATCACCACGACATAGTTCGTGCCTACGAGGGGAGCGGCCGCCAGTGCGGATTCGATGAGGGTCCACGATTCCGGGATCCACGTGTCCTTCTCCGGATTGAGCACGCGGGCGGAGGTGATGTTGAGGTCGGTGGGGATCGAGCCGTCGTCGGCAGGTGCGGCGTCAGAGGCGGCAATGCGGCTGATCTTCTCATCGTTCGCAATGACGATGGCCCAATTGGAGGTCAGTGCCTTGGGAATTGCCGCGCAGACTTCCTTCATCGCGGCGGTTACGTTGCGCTGCGAGGCAACCTTCGCCAGTACATGGATCTGCCCGCGGCGGTCAACGCGGCCGCTGAACGGACGGATGGAATCAATTTCTACGCCTTCCACGGCCTGGGCTGCCGTGATGATCTCATCTGCCATGGTGGACTGGGGGAGATCGAGCACGATGTCATCCATGACCGTCCCGTCAGGGAAGTTTTCTACGATGTCGACGGAGCGAATATCGGCCTCGATGTTGCCCATCGCGTTGGCGAGGAGGCCAAGGCTGCCGGGAGTGTCAGGGAGGAGGACACGGACGAGGTACGACATATCGTTCTTTCTGGGGAAGATGACTAGGTAGGGAATTCTTGATATGAAAAGTTTATAGAACTTGATCGATGGTACCCAACGTATCGAATACTATTCAATAGCTCGTGTTGCGTTTAGGGGAGGAGCGGTGGTGGCGTGGCATCAGCCGTGCAGTACCATGGGTGCTTAGCTATCAACCGTCTCAATGAATAAAAGGATGGAGTTCGCGTGTCTGATATTTCGCGTGACGAGGTCGCGCACTTGGCAAAGCTGTCGCGATTGGCCCTGAGCGAGGAAGAACTGAAACAGTTCGCCGCGCAGATCGACGAAATCGTGGATTCCGTGTCCGCGGTTGGCAAGGTCGAGGCTGAAGGTGTGGAGCCGATGTCGCACCCGCACTCCGTTAACGCCCCCATGCGTGAGGACGTTGTCGTGCGAACCCTCACTGCTGAGCAGGCCTTGGACCAGGCCCCCGCAGCTGATGAAGATCGCTTCATGGTTCCGCAGATTCTGGGTGGAGGAGACGAATAAGAATGGCACAATTCATTGCGCCCACCGAGGGCATTACCGCGCTGACCGCCGCCGAGCTGGCTGAGAAGATTCACTCTCGCGAGCTCACCTCCCGCGAAGTTACTCAGGCCTTCCTGGACCGCATCGCGGAGACCAACGGCGAACTCAACGCCTTCCTGCATGTTGGTGCTGAGGAAGCACTGGCGGCTGCCGACGCCGTCGATAAGTCCCTCGACGCTGGCGAAGCGCCCGCTTCCGCGTTGGCCGGTGTGCCGCTAGCCCTCAAGGATCTGCTGGTGACTACCGACGCCCCCACGACCGCCGCCTCCAAGATGCTGGAGGGTTGGGTGTCACCTTATGACGCTACGCTGGTGACCAAGCTGCGCGAGGCCGGCATTCCGATCTTGGGTAAGACGAACCTCGATGAGTTTGCGATGGGCTCCTCTAACGAGAATTCTGCCTACGGTCCGGCTCACAATCCGTATGACACCGAGCGCACCCCGGGTGGTTCCGGTGGTGGTACCGCTGCGGCTCTTGCCTCCGGTCAAGCCCCGCTGGGTATCGGTACTGACACCGGCGGCTCCATTCGCCAGCCTGCCGCTTTGACCAACACCGTGGGCGTGAAGCCGACGTACGGCACCGTTTCTCGCTATGGCCTCATCGCTGCTGCAAGCTCTTTGGACCAGGCAGGCCCGACCGCGCGCACGGTCCTAGATACCGCGTTGCTGCACGAAATCATTGCCGGCCACGACTCCTTCGACGCCACCTCAGTGGATAAGCCGGTCGCGCCGGTAGTCGCGGCCGCCAAGGAAGGCGCCAATGGAGATCTTTCCGGCGTCAAGGTCGGCCTGATCAAGCAATTCGAGCGCGACGGCTGGCAGCCGGGCGTGATGGAGGCCTACCACGCCGCGGTTGAGCAGCTGAAGTCTCAGGGCGCAGAGATCGTCGAGGTTGACTGCCCGCACTTCGACGATGCTCTCGCGGCGTACTACCTCATCATGCCGTGTGAGGTCTCCTCCAACCTGGCCCGCTTCGACGGCATGCGCTACGGTCTGCGTGTCGGCGATGATGGAACCCACTCTGCGGAAGAGGTTATGTCCCTGTCCCGCGCGGCTGGTTTCGGCCCCGAGGTTAAACGCCGCATCATGCTGGGTACCTACGCGCTGTCCGTCGGCTACTACGACGCCTACTATTTGCAGGCACAGCGCGTGCGTACCCTCATCGCCCAGGACTTTGAGCGTGCTTTCGAGCAGGTCGATGTCCTCGTATCCCCGACCACCCCGACCACGGCCTTCAAGCTGGGGGAGAAGGTTGAGGATCCGATGGAGATGTACAACTTTGACCTGTGCACCCTGCCGCTGAACCTCGCTGGCGTGTGTGGCATGTCTGTCCCTTCCGGCATGGCCTCCGACACCAACTTGCCGACCGGCCTGCAGATCATGGCCCCCGCATTCCAGGACGACCGCCTGTACAAGGTCGGCGCCGCCTACGAGGCAGGACGCAAGTAGCCCGCAGAACCGTATTCGGTAGTAAATCTGAGCCGGTGACTTTTCACGGAAACGTGGGAGGCCACCGGCCCTCGTCGTTTTATTCGACGGTGAGGTTTAGAAG
>NZ_KV818447.1:112161-112467 GCF_001814945.1 Corynebacterium sp. HMSC066C02
CGTCGGTGCTGGCATCTGTGTCGGTGTTGTCCGCGTCTTCGGCTTCGGCTTGGGCTTGGGCTTGGGCTTGTTGTTGTGCGTAGTCGTCGAGTTCTTGTTTGAGGTATTGGGCTTCCTCGCGGATGCGTTTCCTGGTGGCGGTGATGTGTTGGGCGACTGTTTGTGCCCAGCGTTTCTGTTTTGGTGCTAGCGGCCCGTCGGCTTCGGTAATAGTCCAGGTGCCGTCTTCATATAGCCAGATGACATCCCCGCTGTAGGGGTCGAGTAGGTATTTGAGGGTGCCATCGGTTTTCATGTTGTGATGGC
>NZ_KV818448.1:0-376 GCF_001814945.1 Corynebacterium sp. HMSC066C02
ATCAGGTGTCTACCTAACAGGGGTCAGGTCCCTTTCTCGTTGCGGTTCCCGTTCCCACCCTTTTCGCGTGCACCGCGACTCGCTGGCGACTAACGCACTTCCAAGCCCAATAGCTTGGGGCGCTCGCTACCAAGATGTGTCCGCGGCCGCTATGGGCAGGGGGCCTACAACAAAGTGGATGTACAGTTTTTCTCCCTTGTAGCGGGAGACTCTTTCCGCAGGTCATGTGGCATTCCCGGGATTTTGACGCGATGGCGTCGAAAAAAGAACATGGGGGTACCTACCTACGGCAAGACCTGACCAGCCTAGCAACCAGCTAAAACATGTCCAAATCCCTGCTCACAATGAAGCGTCCTGGGTTTAGTTCCGCTTCTTT
>NZ_KV818449.1:0-221 GCF_001814945.1 Corynebacterium sp. HMSC066C02
CCATCCAGATCCGGATCCTCAACAACTACATTGATAGGACCATCAACATCGGTACCCGGAGTAACAACAACATTGCCGTTCTCGTCAATCTCAACCGGGATATCCTTGCCATCCTCATCGGTAGCAGAAACCTTGGTGTCATCATCCGGGTTAGTGACCTTGATACCAGTGTCCTGCTCCTCATCAGTCGGATCAACCGGCTTCACACCAGAATCATCAAC